>JAQGHW010000009.1 GCA_028291505.1 Rhodopila sp.
GATCCTGGCCTCCGCGATCACACCGCTTTCCAGCCGGAGCGCGGCGGCAGCCGAGACGACAGCGAAGGCGTAGGACGTGCGTTCGCGGATTTTCAGATAGCGGGCGTTGGCGGCGAAGCCGGCGGATTCGGCCGGCAGACGCACCGCCGTGATCAGCTCTCCGGGTTTGAGCATCGTCTCCCGCTCCGGCGTGCTGCCGGGCAGCAGGTGGAAATTCTCGAGCGGGATGTCGCGCCGCCCGCTGGCACCCTCCACCTCCACCACGGCGTCGAATGCAATAAGCGGCACGCAGAAATCCGAGGGGTGGGTGGCGATGCAGTGCTCGCTCCACCCCAGGATGGCGTGCAGCCGGTTCTCGCCGCCCACTGCGTCGCAGCCGGCGCCCGGGTCGCGTTTGTTGCAGGCGCTGGCGGTGTCGTAGAAATACGCGCACCGCGTCCGCTGCAGCAGATTGCCGCCCGCCGTCGCGGCATTGCGCAGCTGGGCGGAGGCGCCCGAAAGCAGCGCTTCCGCCACGGCCGGAAATCGCCGGGCGAAGTCCGCGTCGTAGGCCAGGTCCGCATTACGCACCAGCGCGCCGATCCGCAGGCCGCCATCACTCAGCCGCTCGATCCGGTCGAGCCCGGGAAGCCGGCTGATATCGACCAGATGGCCGGGGCGCATCACTCCGCCCTTCATCAGGTCCATCAGGTTGGTGCCGGCGGCCAGGTATGCCGCCCCTGGTACGGCTCCCGCCGCGACGGCCTCGGCGAGCGTCACTGGGCGGGCGTATTCGAAGCGGTTCATGCCGCGTCCCTCCGGGTGGACGTCGCCAAGGTCCGCTGCGCGTCGGGCGCTGCCATGGTCCGCTGCGCGTCCAGCACCGCGTCCGTGATCCCGACATACGCGCCGCAGCGGCAGAGATTGCCGCTCATCGCCTCGCGCACGCGCTCCGGATCGTCGCCGGCCTGGCCTTCCTGGATCATCCCGATCGCACTCATGATCTGGCCCGGCGTGCAGAAGCCGCACTGGAAGCCGTCATGCGCGACGAATGCGGCCTGGACGGGGTGCAGCTGCTCGCCCTGCGCCACACCCTCGATGGTGAGGATGTCGGCGCCGTCGTGGCTCAGCGCCAGCGTGAGGCAGGAATTAACCCGTCGCCCGTCCACCAGGACGGTGCAGGCCCCGCACTGGCCGCGGTCACAGCCCTTCTTGGTCCCGGTGAGGTCAAGCCGCTCGCGCAGCAGGTCCAGCAGCGTGATGCGGGGATCGTCGATCGTGATGGCCCGCTCGGCGCCGTTGATCGTGAGGGTGATTGACAGGCTCATGGGATACTCCGATCAGATCTGCGATGCAGCGGTAAATACGGAGGCCCCCTCCGCTTTACAAGTGGAGCGAACCTGAGCTGGCATGTACGGTGCTCTTTCAGCCAAGCCGGCGCGTAGACCCCGGGCCGACAGCGTCCGGAACCGCGCGCGGGTGCTTGAGGCGGCGAAGTTGGTGTTCGCTGCCGGCGGGCCGGCGGGCAGCCTCGAGGCTGTGGCGCGTCAGGCCGGTGTCGGCGTCGGGACGCTATACCGGCATTTCCCTACCCGGCAGGCCCTGTTCGAGGCGGTGTACCGCCACGAGGTGCAACAGCTGGTGGAACTGGCGGAGCAGCTCGGGACGGATTTGCCGCCGCTGGAGGCGCTGCGCCGGTGGATGCACGCCAATGTCGAGTTCGTGGCCACGAAGAAGGGCATGTCCGCTGCCCTTGCCGTTGCTGTGCACGCTTCGTCCGACCTCACGGCCTACTCCATGGACCGGCTGGGCCGGGCGCTGGAGACGCTGCTGCGGCGCGCTGTGGAAGCGGGGGTGATCCGCGACGATATCAGCACGGAGGACATCCTGCGGACGATCGTGGGCCTGTGCTACACGCACGACAAGCCAGGTTGGCAGGGCAATGTCCTCCGCCTGGTAGACGTGTTCGTCGACGGGATGCGGCGAAGCCAGTGCTCCGGCCCAATCTGATTTCGCTCACGCTGGCGCTCCGTGAGGTGCCCGTGCTTGCGCCTGTTGCTGCCGAAAGTGTGGACGGACGACGTGGCCCGTCGCACCGCGGCCGAAGTCTCCGCGACGGCGTGCGAAGGATGGACCAAATGAGCCTGCTTGCGCTCGATTTGGATCGAGCGTCGGCCACCGATCGAGGATTCACAATTTCTCCCGGTTTGAAATGTCGACGGCGGCGGACACACCCGGCGGGAGTGCCCGGAGCAGGCTGCTGCGCCGCCACGCTCATTGACCCGGGCCGTTGCTCCGGCGTCCCCGGATTGACCTGCCCCCCTCCGTCCGACAGGCTTACCGCGGGTTCCGGGAATGAACGCTGGCGGAACCGGGAGGAGCGATATGACCGGAACCACGGCAGACAAACCCACTCTGCCTCGCACCGAACCGGAAGCGGTCGGCATGTCCTCCAGGCGGCTCGCCCGGATCGTTACTGCGTTAAACCAAGAGATCGAGGCCGGCCAGTTGCCCGGCGCGGTTGTCGCGGTCGCCCGACATGGGCACCTGGTTTTCCACGAAGCCGTTGGCCACCTCGGCCCGGACCGACGCGCCCCAATGGCGCGCGACGCTCT
>JAQGHW010000115.1 GCA_028291505.1 Rhodopila sp.
TCATGCGTGCCGGCCTGCAGTCGATCGACACCGGACAAACCGAGGCCGCCCTGTCGATCGGCATGACCGACCGGCAGTCGATCCTGTTCATCCTGTTGCCGCAATCACTACGGCGCATCACACCGCCGTTGACCAACGAGCTCATTACTTTGGTCAAAAGCTCATCGTTGCTGTCCGTGATCTCTATCACCGAGCTGACGCGTTCAGCGCAGCTTATCATCGCCGAGCGATTTGTTCCGTTTGAATTATACGCCGCACTTGCAGTCTACTACCTGATCATTATTTCGATCCTCTCGCTTGGTTCCGAATACGTGGAGAAGCGCCTGGCATGACCCTTCTGAGCATCCGGGGGCTGTCCAAAGTCTACGCCGAAATCCCCGTGGTGGACCGAGTCGATCTGCAAGTGACGCAAGGCGAGATCGTCATGGTGATCGGGCCAAGCGGTGCCGGCAAGTCGACGCTGCTAAGATGCGTGAATCGAATCGAAATTCCGTCGGAGGGCGATGTCCTGTTGGACGGCGTCAACATGGCGGGGGACATGCGCAACGGCAAGCTGGTGCCCGATGCGCCTTCGGCGACCGCACAGAAGCGCCGGCGCATAGGCATGGTGTTCCAGCGGTTCAATCTATTCGCGCACCTGACCGCCCTCGACAACGTAGCAATTGGTCCGCGTCGTGTGCTGGGGATGAAGCCCGCCGACGCTCGCACCCTGGCCGCGGAGCAACTGGCCCGGGTTCGGCTGGCGGATCACATGTTGAAACGACCGGCGCAGTTGTCCGGCGGCCAGCAGCAGCGGGTGGCGATCGCGCGCGCCATGGCGATGCGTCCGGTGCTGATGCTGTTCGACGAACCGACCTCGGCACTCGACCCCGAACTGGTCGGGGAAGTCCTGGAGGTCATCCGGTCGCTAGCGGAGGAAGGCATGACGATGCTGGTTGTCACCCACGAAATGCAGTTCGCGCGTGAGGTCGGCACCCGCGTTCTGTTCATGGACGGTGGACGTGTGCTGGAAGACGCACCGCCCAAGGCATTCTTTGCGAGACCGCAACAGAACCGAGCCCGCGAGTTCCTCCGCCGGATTCACGTGATGACGCCGGCGTAAGGCTGGCACGACACCTGCATAGCTTCGCCCGATCAACGCCGAGGAATCGCATGCCCGATACCACGATGCTGTTTCACATGGTTCAGGGTGGTCCGAAACCCGTCGCGCCCTTCAGCCACGCTGTGGAATGCGACGGCTGGGTGTTCGTGACTGGCCAGATGCCCGACAGCCCAGCCAGCCCCGGCGTGCTGCCGGATGGGATAGAGGCGCAAACCCGCAATGTCATGGCGAACCTCGCCACCGTTCTGGCCGGCGTAGGACTGGGTTTTGATAACGTTACGATGGTGCGGATCTATCTGACCCACTTCAAACAGGATTATGCACGAATGAACGAGATGTACAGCACGTTCTTCCCCGCCGGCCGCCTTCCCGCCCGCACCTGCATAGGCACCACCGGCTTGGCCTACGACGCTCGGATTGAAATCGATATGATCGCCCGCCGCCCCGCCTGACCCGTTTCGCTCGCACAGGAAGCCAGCATGCCCCCGCCCGATGACGAGGACGATCCCGGCGAGATCCCCTATCGCCGCTATGACGTCCCCAAACAAGGCTTCGAGGACTACTGGTATCCGATCATTTGTACTGCGGAACTAAAGCGCAAGCCGAAGGCGGTACGGCTGGTCGGCCGCGACATCGTGCTGTTTCGCGATGCAGGCACGCTGGTCGCACTGGACGAACGCTGCCCGCATCGCGGTGTGAAGCTGTCCCTCGGCCAGTGCAGCTATCCGGGTAGCGGGACCATCTCCTGTCCATATCATGGATGGACCTTTGATGGCAGCACAGGACGCCTAATCGCGGCGCTGATGGAAGGGCCGGACTCGCCAGTTGCCCGCAAGGTCGCTACCCGTTCCTACCCGGTGCGGGAACACGCCGGCTTGATCTGGTTATGGCCCGGCAGCATGCAGCCCAGCACCCTGGTCGACGATATTCCGGAATGGATCGGTCGGCAGGAAACGTTCTTCAATATCTCGATGTATACTGATTACAAATGCAACTGGCGATGGCTGGTGGACAACTGGCCGCAGGACCACCACGCGCAATACGTCCACCGCAACGCCCCCGAACTGATGTTTCAACCGCAACTTCCTTATGCACTGACGCTTGATCCGAAGCCGCTGGACGGCAACAAGGGTCTTGCGATCAAACGCTCCGGCGGGATGACCGGCGCCGACTATCCAGGACTGGGACGTTTCCCGAAAAACGAATGGTGGCGCTTCATGAAGCCCACCGGACGCGGCAACGTCACGGGATTCGAGACGTCCAAGGCGCGCACCGTCTACGGCATAAAGAACCAGTCGGAGCTTTGGCTGCCCGGCCTGACCGTGGTGGGCCGCCTATCGGGCGAGTACTCCTTGATCCAGTGGGCCGTGCCGATCGACGGCGAGACCACCCGCTGTTTCAACATCAACAATTGGCGCCGGATGGGCTGGAGACGCGAAATATACGACCGCGCGCACTACTATCTGTTTCGCAGCTGGGTGCACGATCGGATGTTCTCGGACCAGGACAAGGTGCTGATCGAATCGACCGTCCCAGGACTGGAGCGGCTTTCCAAGACCGACGTGGGGGTCATCGCGTGGCGCAAGTTCGCCGGCACACATGCGAGGCGGCCACCCGGGGAACACAAATTAAGCGTGGCCTGACACCTCAAATCAATCCCGCCCCCGATAATCCGCCGTACACACCCAGCGTGCAGGTCACTCCGGCGACCACGATCACTACCCAAAGATACACCCCGCGCAGCCGGTATGCAGCGGGCAACGCCTTCACCGCCAACGCGATCAGGAAGCCCAGCACGATCGGCAGCATGAACGCGTTCATCACCTGCACTGCCACGTTCAGCGAGACAAGGTTCGGCCAGAAGGCCACGACCATTGCGCCCGCCACCACGCATAGTGCATACACCCCGTAGAACCAGTGCGCCTCCAGCGGGTGCATTTCCAGCGATCTGCGGTAGCCTGTTACCTCGCCCAACCCCCAGGCGAACGCGAGCGACACCACAATCGCGGCGACCATGCCAGCCCCCAGAACGCCCAGGCCGAACACCAGGTTACCCATCGTCGTGCCCAGGAATGGGGTCAGCGCCTGCGCCATCTGGCCGACGGAGGACAGCGTCGCGTTTGGATCGCCGCGCCCGATCGTGGCCGCACACGCGATCAGCACCGCCGCCATGATCAACTGGGTAAGCAACGCCCCGATCGCGGTATCCCAGCGCGCCGCGGCCAGATGCTCCGGTCTTAGCCGCTTATCGGCCACAGCGGACTGCTGGTAAAACACCATCCAGGGCATAATGACCGCACCAATATTGGCCGCGGACAGATACAGGTAGTCGGGATTGCGGTACGGGATATCGAACGCACCGGTCAGCAGTGCGCTGCCATCGGGATGTGCCGCCCAGGCGACAAAGAAAAACGCCAGTTCGAACAGCCCCACCGCGATAGCGAAACGCTCTACCCGGCGGTAGGACCCGGTCAACACCACGACCAGCAAGGCCACGGCTGCGATTGGCAGCGACGCGTAGCGGGGCAGCCCGTAAAGCTCCCCCACGCCAGCCACGCCGGAAAACTCCGTCAGCAGCGCCCCGACCGTCGCGATGCCCAGACCGATAGCGGACACCCAGGCCCAGATCGGGCCGAACGTGTCACGGATCAGTTCCCCATGCCCACGGCCGGTGAAGATCGCCAGGCGGACCGTCAGCTCCTGAACCATGTACAGGATCGGCACCAGGATCAGTTGCAGCAGCAGCAGGCGATAGCCCCACTGCACCCCGCTCTGCCCAGCCGTTATGACGCTGCCGACGTCGGTATCGGCCAGCATGACGACCAGGCCGGGGCCGAACACGGCAAGGAAGCGCCGCACGCGGGACGCGGTACGCAGAGTCGATTCAGGGGTCAGGACTGCACCAGGCATTTGCGAATGGTTCTCAATAGGGTGGCCCTGGCTACCGTCCCTTTTTGCCGCTGTCAAATCGCGTTGCGTTCACCGGCGGATTCGCGGACAACGCAACCGCCGCGCGAATGGATAGCACGATGCCCCAGCTTAACCTGCACAACAGCCTGACCCGCCGTAAGGAGCGGTTCGAACCTGCCGATCCGGCCCACGTCCGCATGTACGTCTGCGGCCCCACCGTGTATGACCTCGCCCATGTAGGCAACGCCCGCCCCATCGTGGTGTATGATGTCGTCGCAAGGCTGCTTCGCCTGCTGTACCCGCATGTGACCTATGTCCGGAACATCACCGACGTGGACGACAAGATCAACGCCCGAGCGGAGGAGAGCGGGGAGCCGATCGGCGTCATCACCGCGCGGACCACGGCCGATTTCCACGCCGACATGGCAGCACTCGGTGCGTTGCCGCCGGATGAGGAACCCCGCGCCACCGCCCACATCCCCGAGATGATCATGATCATCCAGCGGCTGATCGCCTCCGGTCACGCCTATGCCGCCGAGGGACATGTGCTGTTCGCCGTCGCCTCCGATCCCGATTACGGCAAACTCTCCGGCCGCAGCCAGGATGAGTTGCGTGCCGGCGCTCGGGTCGACGTCGCCCCGTACAAACGCGACCCCGGCGATTTCGTCCTGTGGAAGCCGTCAACCCCCGACCTGCCCGGATGGGACAGTCCCTGGGGCCGCGGCAGGCCCGGCTGGCACATCGAGTGCTCCGCCATGTCCTGGAAATACCTCGGCGAAACCTTCGACATCCACGGTGGCGGCAGCGACCTGATCTTCCCCCACCATGAGAACGAGATGGCGCAGAGCCTGTGCGCCTTTCCCGGCAGCCGCTTCGCCCGCTACTGGATGCACAACGGCATGCTGCAGGTGAACGGCGAGAAGATGTCCAAAAGCCTGGGCAACTTCTTCACCCTTCGCGAGATCCTGGCCAAGGCGCCCGCCGAGGCGATTCGCCTGCTGCTGCTGCGCACGCATTATCGGTCGGAACTGGACTTTTCGGACCATGGCTTGGCCGAAGCGAAGCGGGAGGTCGATCGTTTCTACCGCGCACTGGAACAGGCCCCCGAGGCAGTGGCAACCGATGTGCCCGCGCCGGTGCTGGAGGCGCTGTGCGACGACCTGAACACCCCGCTGGCGATCTCGGCCATGCACGGGCTGGCTGACGCGGCAATGGCAGGCGACCGAAACGCCGCCAGCGCCCTGCGAGCCGCCGGCGCCGTGCTCGGGCTGTTGCAGCAGGCGCCTGATGCCTGGTTCCGCGGCGGACCCGACGACGCGGCCGACATCGAAGCCATCATTGAAGAGCGCCTGGCCGCCCGGCGGTCGAAGAATTTCGCCCGCGCGGATGCGTTGCGAGCGGACCTCGCCGCCAAGGGAATTCTGCTGGAGGACGGACCAAAAGGCACAACGTGGCGCCGCGCCAACTGATGACCGGACGTGCCCTAATGACCGGACGTGCCCTATGACCGGACGTGACGGGGGCGCCGATCTGCAGCCGATTGGCAACAGCCCGGTGGTGATCCTGGTGCGGCCCCAGTTGGCCGACAATATCGGCGCCTGTGCAAGGGCGATGGCGAATGGCGGCCTGTTCCACATGCGGCTGGTCGCCCCCCGCGATGGCTGGCCGCAGGAGAAGGCGTGGCGCATGGCCTCCGGTGCCGATCGCATCCTGGATGCCGCGACGGTGCATGACTCGGTTGGCGATGCTGTTGCCGATCTGCACCATGTTTTCGCGACCTGTCCCCGTCCGCGGCACATCGTCAAGCCTGTATTGACCGCGCGAGGGGCCGCCGCCGAACTGCGCGAAATCTGCAAGCGCGATCTCCGAACCGGCCTGCTGTTCGGACCCGAACGAGCCGGACTGGACAACGACGACATGGCCGCCGCCGATGCGCTGGTGCGCTACCCGCTCAATCCCGCGTTCATGTCGCTGAATCTCGCGCAGGCCGTGATGGTGATGTCTTACGAGTGGTGGACCGCCGGCGATGACACCCCCCCACGTACGCTGATGACCAACGAGACCGAGGTCGCGACCAAAGGCCGTCTCGACAATTTCCTGGCCCATCTGGTCGATCAGCTCGACGCCTGCGGCTTTCTGCGCAACCTGCCGAAACGCCCTGGCATGGTGCGGAACATCCGGCACTTCTTCCAACGCGGCGAAGTAACGGAACAGGAGCTTCGCACCCTCCACGGCGTCGTCACCGAACTCGCCATTGGCCGCCAGCAGCGCGGTAGGCTGGAAACCGAACCCCCGGTCATTGCGAGAAGCGCGGCAACGAAGCAATCACACGCCCAGTGAGCACCATCGTCAGGTCCGTTCCGTCGCTACTCTCCGAGCCTCAAGACGTTTCGATCATTTGACAACCCTCGACCCCGGGCGTGGCTTGGTCTGGTCCCGCCATCCGGTCGCCCCCCGCGGCACGAAACGTTCGACATCGACTGAGGCAACAGCTTGCTCAGCGAGACGCGGCGTGGCTTTCCGATGCCATTGCCCGCACCAGCACCAGCCCCTGCTGCAACTGGAAGTCCGTCGCCGGCTTGGCTGGATCGAGCTTAGGCCAGTTCTCCGGCGGCAGCTTCGGTATCTGCGCCGCCGCGGTTGGCATGTCTGCGGGCGGCGGCGCGGGCGCGTCCTTGTCCCCGCCCGGAACCGTCAGGACATGTTGCAGATCGGCCTCGTGTTCGGGGGCGAAATGCGGCGGCGGCGTCCGGGTCTGCTGGACCTCGACGTTCGGCGTGATCCCGACGCCCTGGATCGAGCGGCCAGACGGCGTAAAGTATCGCGCCGTCGTCAGCCGGATGGCGCCATTGCCTTGCGGCAACGGAAATATCGTCTGCACCGACCCCTTACCGAACGACCGAGTACCCAACACCAACGCTCGGTGATCGTCCTGCAACGCGCCAGCAACGATCTCCGACGCCGACGCCGACCCATTGTTCGTCAGAACCACGATTGGCAGACCGCCGGAGATATCGTCGCCCGGGTTGGCGGACCAACTCTGGTTGTCTTCGGGATGCCGCCCACGTGTCGAAACGATGCCACCCGAAGGCAAAAAGTCATTCGATACCGCGATGGCCTGATCCAGCAGCCCACCCGGGTCATTGCGCAAGTCGAGGATCAGCCCGCGCAGATGCCCCCCAGCCTCGGCCCGTAACGATTTCATCGCCGCCCGCACGCCCGGATCGCTTCTTTCGGTGAACTCACTGATGCGGATCACCCCGATGTCGCCTATCAGCCGGCTTTTCACCGTCTCGACCTGGATGATCTGCCGCGTCAGCGTCACCGTGATCGGATCGGAAACACCCTCCCGCTTGACGATCAGACGCACCGTGGTGTTGGGCGAACCGCGCATCTCGGCGACCGCGTCATTCAGGCTGAGCCCTTGCACCGTCTTGCCGTCCACCGCGGTGATCAGGTCCCCCGGCAGCAGCCCGGCCGCCGCGGCGGGCGTGCCGTCGATCGGGCTGATCACCTGTAGCAACCCGCCGTTGTCGGTCACCTCCAGCCCGATGCCGCCGAACTTCCCGGACGTTTCGGTCTGCATGTCCTGCC
>JAQGHW010000118.1 GCA_028291505.1 Rhodopila sp.
GTGGTCCGGGAAAGCAATATCGGTTCCCGTATGGTTATTGGTGGCATCGGCATGCGGGATGCCGGAATGTTCGAGCAACTCGGCTACACGATGATACTGTATGAAAGCGTTACTTGAGTGCGTTTGCCGGTCGAAGGTGGAGCGCACCAGATCTCCTTCACAGCGGTGAATGAAATGTTACAGGACCAAGTTCTCGTCGCGCCCTGCAGAACGAAATCGACACATATGCTTCTATGCTTTCAGACCGCCCGAATGGTTTCTGGACGCTCGGGTCGTGCTGGGGCCGCCCCGTATCGGACAAAGAGCAGGCATGAGCTTCGGGCATAGGTAGTTTCCGAGGCTACTCATGGACTGATCCGGAGCCTACCATCCACATCGGCCGTCTGGCTGACGCGCGATGGGCAGGGGCGAGCGGGATCGTGGACGTTTCAGGCGCAACCACGCAGTCACGTTCAGCCTGCCATTCGATGAGGCAAATTAAATGCTCAAAGTAATGATCGCCGAAGACGACCTATTCATGGCCGACATGCTCGAAGACGTGCTTATCGGAGGTGGATATGACGTTTGCGGTATCGCACGCACCGTCTCGGAGGCAATCGAACTCGGCGAGCGCCACAAGCCCGATCTTGCCGTCCTGGATGTGCGGTTGGCCGATGGTGATCTCGGCACGGATATCGGGGCACGGCTGAACCGGGTGGGCGGGCCGGGCATCCTGTATGCGACCGGTAACCTGGGTCAGATCGACTTGGGACATGCCAACGGCACCGCGTGCCTGGTCAAACCCTACCGACCCGCGGATCTTATTCGTGCCCTGAAGATCGTTGAGCAGATTCTCAGCACCGGCCACGGTTCGCAGCCATTTCCCAAGGGGTTCTATGTGCTGGAGCAGCCGTCGATCGACGCACAATCGAAATTGTCGGCCGGCGGCAGCGCGTCCATGTCTGCAAGCCGCGAGCCGGCCGAAATCAGGCAGCTTCGCCGACACCAGGCGGCGCTCGCAGGATTTGGCAGCTTTGCTCTTGGCGAGGGCGATCTCGGCAAAGTCTTGACGGAAGCTGCGCGTGTCTGCGCCGCAAGTTTTGAGGTTCCGTTTTGCACGGTCTGGCGGTACCGCTCGGAGCAGAACGATCTTTTTGTCGAGGCCGGAGTTGGCTGGCGCCAGGGGGTGATTGGACACGTCGTTTCGCGGGCGGATGCAGGTTCGCCACAAGGTCGAGCCTTCGTCAGCCGGGAGTCCGTGATCCGCGGCGATTTGCGAGAAGATGCAAGATCTGTGCGGCCGGCCTTCCATGCCGACCACGGCATCATCTCCACCGTGGACGTCATCATCGGAAAGCAAGGTGTACCTTACGGCGTACTGGAAATCGGCAACCTCGTTCAGCATGACTACGACCATCATGACATCGATTTCCTGACCGGCTTCGCCAATGTGCTGGCGGAAGCTGTCAGCGCGTCCGAGCGCCGCATTGCCATGCAAAGCTCTGTCGACCGGATGGAGGGCATGATCGCTGACCGAGATCGGTTGCTTGCCGAGACGAATGTTGTTCTGGGTGAGAAAAGCGCCCTTCTGATCGAGAAGAATCGGCTCCTGGACGAGAGAACCAATCTGGCGCAGGAGCTACAACACGAAGTGCGTAACAATCTGCAGCTTGTTTACGGAATGCTCATCATGCAGCTTGAGAACGCCGCGGGAGCGCTGGGACGACAAGGGATCGGGGCGATCGCGCGCCGGGTCATGACGTTGGCCCAGGTTTTCGACCACCTTCTTGGTGCCGGGCTGAACCGGACAGCCGATTTCGGCGGCTATCTCTCCTCGCTTTGTTCAAGCCTCGAAAACCTGCAGAGCGATCAGAACAGCACTGTCGCGCTGACCTGTCATTCCAAGCTGGTCATCCTCGATCTGGATACCGTGACGACGCTGGGCCTTGCTATCTCGGAATTGATTTCGAACAGCTATGATCATGTGTTTCCCGGCGGCACGGGAACGATCACCGTGACCTTGTCCGGGGGCGAACCGGGTAGCGATGGCACGATCATCTTCGTCGATGACGGCGTGGGTTTCACCGAGGTCGGCGATAGCAAGCGGCACGGTCTGGGTTTGGTGAAGCGGCTGATGCAGCAGATCAACGGTTCGGCGGTGTTTCGTTCGGATCACGGCGCGGAATGGACGTTGAGGTTCCCGGTTCCAGCGGCTCCACGTGGGTAAGTCCAGCGGATAAGCCATAAATTCGGCGGCAAAACGAATGGACGCGATGCGCCGGCCCTTGATCGTCGTGGGGGCCGACGTTCGCGCGCTGCCATGTGCCTGCCGCGAATCGATGCGGTCAGGCCGTTATCGTTTCGCTCTCGTCTAGCCGCTCTGGGACACCTGGTTCTTCATTGCTGCGATCAGGGCGTCGACGTTGTTGCCGTTGTGCGCCAGGTAGGACGCATAGTCCTGGCGCTGGGTCAGCCGGAGCGACGTTCCCTCGGCGACCACATCGATGATCTTCGGATCGCTCGTCGGATTGGAAATGATCCAGTCGACGGCGGTCGGGGGGTTGTTCGGACGCACCACCGTGGTCGACACCACGACCTCCTCATCCTGAGGCTTGGCGCGACCCATGGAGAAGGTCACACCTTGGTACTCCCCCAGCTTGGAGGTAATGTTGGTGACCAGAACTTCATGGAACAGTGCGAGGTACTGCTTTTGCTGCTCCGGCGTGGCCTGACGCCAAAAGCGGCCGAGGCAGAATCGCCCGATCGCGTCGACGTCGACGTCGGCGTTGAGGATCTGGCTCATGGTGGAGCGTTTGCTGGCAGGCGAACCGGGGCCATTGACCACCGCGACCAGCCTGTCGCCCGTCGATTTGACGAACGCGGTGGCCTTTTCGGTGCTTTGAGCCTGTGCCGAGAGCGGCAACAGCGCCGATACGGCGGCGAGGGTCAGAAGGTGCCGTCGAGAAATCATGTTACATCCGAGCTCCGGTAGCGGGGTCGTTCACTTCGCGGAGGCGGCCGCCGGCTGTGGGAACCAGACGGGGACCGTGGCGCGATTGTCGTTACGCAAATCTTCGATT
Organism: Rhodopila sp.; assembly: GCA_028291505.1. Taxonomy (GTDB): domain Bacteria; phylum Pseudomonadota; class Alphaproteobacteria; order Acetobacterales; family Acetobacteraceae; genus Rhodopila. The sequence continues at coordinate 3,060 of JAQGHW010000118.1, forward strand.
TGGGCGCGACGGTGCTGCCGATACAGACTGCGGAAGGTCGCGTAGGGATCGAGCGCCGTCTTCTTGATCTGATCGAGGGCATCAAGCACTCTCTCCCGCGAGTCAATCGCGTTCAGGCCGGTTCGCGTCCACTTGAACGCGGTCCAGCCCGGATGGTTGGGACCGGTGCCGATCCAGGTGAACGGATCGAGGGCGATGTCCATGCCGAAGCCGACCGCGTCACGCGGGTTGGAGGGGCCGAGGACCGGCAGGAACAGGAACGGTCCCTCCGGGGCACCCCAGAGCGCCATCGTCATGCCGAAATCGGAGTCGTGGTCCGGGTAACCCCACTTGGTCGCCACGTCGAAGATGCCAAAAACCCCGGCCGTGGTGTTGATCAGGAGGCGCATCGTGGTGTCGCCGGCGCGCCGTGGCTTACCCTCCAGAGCGTCGTTGGCGAATTGAATGGGCAGGCCGATGTTGGCCAGCACGTTGTGGACACCGGTGCGCACCGGGCCCGGCACAGCCCACCGGTAGGCCAACGCCGCCGGTCGTAGAATCACGGTGTCGAGGCCGTTGTTGATGGCATAGAAGACTCGGTTGGTCGGTTCCAACGGGTCGTTCGTCTGCTGATAGTCGGCCACGGCATCAGGGTCGTCGGCCGGCGGCTTGGTCGCACATCCGGCCATGCCGAACAGGACCAAGGCCAGGAAAGCGGCGAATCTCGGCGTCCCGAAGAACGAGCGACGGGGGAAAACAGCAGGGCGCATCAACTTCCTCGGGGCAGGTCCGGACGCGTCTGGAGAGGGCGCACGTTCGGGCAGATAGTCAGATGGCTAGTGTGTGGCGGATTGGAACACCCCGGTATTGAGTTTTCCGTGAACCACTCGGCGGGCGCATACCACGGGTTGGGCGGGGAGGGAAATGCCCTTGTCGATCAATGTTGAGACCACGTTGGGCGATCGGGCGAAGGGAGGCAAGGCCGGGAATGTAACCAGCTTCATATGGTCGCGGGGTTACGGCGGATGTGCCATGCTAGCCAGCCCGCCGGCAAACCTCAATGACTGGATCTCAAAGGCTCCGCCTTTGATGGGACTGGATCTCAAAGGTGCCGCCTTTGATGGGGCGAAGCCGCTCCCCTCACGTCGCTTCGCCGGATTGCAAGGGCGGTAGCGAGATTTTCTTGCGTTTCGGATCGAAAC
>JAQGHW010000120.1 GCA_028291505.1 Rhodopila sp.
TTGTTTGATCGCATGATTCACACGCTTCGTGCGAACAGCGCGTCCTGCGGACGACGAACGTTCCCCTCGCGTTTCGTCAGCTTGGCTGACGCCAACGAAACGCTGGCCGCTCAGCGTGATCATGCTCTAATGGTTCAGGTTCCAGATGTCGCTGTCCAGCATCCAGGTTCCGTTCACCCGCTTCCACACGACGACGTATTTGCCGTCCAGCTTTGTCATTTGTTTCTGCGCGTCCGGTGCCTCGGCGGTGAAACGCCCGATCTCCCGCGCCGCATTGCCGTATTGTTCGACCGAGAGTGTCTGCAAGCCGGTGATCTTCATCCCGCTCTGGATCGCGCCGGCCCAGACATGCTCGATCTCGGTACGTCCGGTCGCTATATCGCCACCCGGCGGAAAGGCCTGCGCATGCGGCGTATACAGCCGAGCAATGGCCGCGGCGTCGCCTTTGGCGTAGGCGGCACCGAATTTCTGATTAGCGGCGTCGATGTCGGATTTCAGATCACGCGCCTGCGCACTGACAGCCAACAGCAGCAGCGGGATCGCAAGAAGCATCCGTTTCATGTCTTTTGCCTTTTTCTGGCGATTGCAACGGAACCACGTTGGGCAGCCGATCAACAACTGTCAATCGACGGTACGGATGGACGAAACCAATCCCTTCGCAAAGTATTCTGTAACGGCTCGACTAGAGCATCTTTTATCCTGACTGTGCAGGATAAAAATGCTCTATCCCGTTGTCCGATCGTATGATTCACACGCTTGAACGTTCCCCTCACGTTTCGTTGGCGTCAGCCAAGGCTAACGGAGACGCTGGCCGCTAAGCGCGACCATACTTCAGAATGCCTCCCGAGAAGCGGATTCGATCGCGGCGATAGTCTCCGTCTGGCTCTTTCCCAGCGTCGCAGAGACCTCACGCAAACACCTCCCCCACGTCATAGACCCGAGGCACCAGCCCCTGTTCCGCGGCATACCGGAGACACAGTTCGATCCCGGGCCGGTTTGCTTCCAATCCATATGGCAGAACCTCCGGCCCGACGATCCCCGCAAACCGTGCTTCCGAACTTGGTCCGGTTGCCGCCGCCTTGGCCGCGATGAACAACCCCAGCAGTTCATCGGGCAGCCAGGGAGCAGCTGTGACCAAAGCGGTCTTCACGCACAGCAAATGGTTGACCGGATACGCACCGGTCTTTGCGAACCACGCCGCGGCCGCCGCCATCGGATCGGCGATCACCGGCCGGACCGCGACCGGATCGATCCCCGCCATCGCTATCCCCGCATCGATCTCCCCCGCCAGCAGCATCGCCTTCAAATCCTGCCCCGGCACGATCCGGCGGACATTCACCGGATCCGTATATTCAGCCACGTGCGCGTCTTCCTCGGTTACCCAGGTGATGTCGTGGTGATCGACACCGTAATCATCCAGCAGAATACCCCGCACCCAGATCCCGGTCGTCTGCGACCAGGCCCGCACGCCGATCTTCTTGCCGCGCAAATCCGCCGGCCCGCGGATAGTCGAGCCGACCGGACACACCAGTGCCGCATGATGGAATCCGCGCATCACCACGATCGGCAGTGCCTTGATCGGCTTATCGAACGCATGCGCCTGAGCCAGCGTTGTCAGCGCGATCTCGCACAGGTCGAAATCCAGTGTCCGTACCATCCGCCGGAAGGCTCGGGTGATGACAGGCACGTCCTCGAAGTCGAAATGAACCCGCGGCGAGGCAACCGAACTATCCTTGATCGCCCGGACATGCGGGTAGTTGGCGATAGCGGTGCGCAGCGTGATCGTCTCGGTCATCAGCCCCATCCCGTCGTTTCCGGAACCCTACAACCGGTCGCGTCGGTTGACACGCCTCGACTGCCCGTCATTGTGAGACACGCAACGCTTCTCGCGACAACGTTGGCGGGGGCAACGAAAACATATTGGAGAAAGCATGCAAATCGGGTTCAACCTGCCCGTCAGCGGCCCAATGGCGTCGCCCGAAGTCATAGCCAACATCGCGCAACTGGGCGAGTCCCTGGGCTTCGACTACCTGACCCTGACCGACCACATCGCCCTGCCTGACACCAGCACCCCGGGCTATCCCTATTCCACCACCGGCGAGTTCTACACGCCCGATCCCGGCCACCGTGTCGAGCAACTCACCACCGCCGCGTGGGTCGCCGCCAAGACCAGCAAGATCAGGATCGTGCTCGCGGTGATGGTGGTGCCGCATCGTCCGGCGGTGGTCACGTCGAAGATGCTCGCCACCATTGATGTTCTGTCAGGAGGGCGGTTGGTGATCGGCATCGGCGCTGGTTGGCTGAAGGTCGAATTGGACGCCGTATCGACCACGCCGTTCGCCGAACGCGGCGCGGTGACGGACGAATACATGGACGCGATGCGCACCATCTGGACGCAGGAAAAGCCGGTGTTCCACGGCAAATACGTGCATATCGACGGCCTGCTGACCGACCCGAAGCCGGTGCAGAAGCCCTATCCGCCGATCTGGGTCGGCGGCGAGAGCGGCCCGTCCATGCGCCGAGCGGCACGCATTGGTGATGCCTGGTATCCGATCGGCAGCAATAACGCGCATCTGCTGGATACGCTGCCTCGCCTGACCGGCGGCATCGCCCGCATTCGCGAGATGACCAAGGTCGCCGGCCGCGATCCTGCCGCCATGGGCGTCGTCTACCGCGTCAAGCGGCACGGCCAGCCCGCGCCGGCTGCGACTGATGGCAACCGGAAGCTGTTCACCGGCACTGTCGCCAACACGATCGAGGACATTGCCGCCGTCAAGGAGATCGGTGTCACCGCTCTGGATTTCGATTTTGAGGGCCGAGACGCGGTGAAATCCGCAGACGACATGAAAAAATTCCATCAAGAGGTCTTGTGTAGGATTTAAGTCAACACAACCTGCGGTGGTATGGACATCGTAGCAGCGCAGAACGAACACAACCAGGGCTTCTATCTCCATCTGCATGACCGGGTGCAGGAGGCGGAGCCGTTCTACCATCGTGCCGTCGCGCTCAACCCGGGGTTCAAGGAAGCCTGGATGAACCTCGGCCTTGCGGTCCTGTCGCTGGGCCGTTCGGACGAAGCGCTGTCATGCCAGCGCCAGGCACTGGTCATCGATCCCGAGAGTGCCGACGCCCAGAACAATCTGGGGATGGTGCACTATGCCCAGGGCAACATTGCCGAGGCCGAAAACTGCTTTCGATCGGCGGTACGCCTGCGATCCGATCACGCCAACGCCACGCTCAACCTGGGCTCCACCCGGCAGATCTTCAATCATGTGGATGAAGCCGAAGGGCTGTTCCGCCGCGCTTTGGCGTTGGGTGTCGACCCCGCGCGGGCCAAGAGCAACCTGGCGCTGAGTTTGATGGAACAGGTGCGCCCGGAAGAGGCGGAAGCGTCCTGTCGGGAAGCGCTGGAGATTCGGCCCGATTACCCGGAAGCGCGGGCCAACCTGGCGCTGGCATTGTTGACGATGGGCCGGATGGAGGAGGGCTGGCGGGAATACGAAGCGCGCTGGCAGGTCGCAGCGATGGGGCCGCCCGCACCGGTGCTGCCCCAGCCACGCTGGACCGGCCAGGAACTGAATGGCGAGACGGTCCTGCTCTACGCCGAACAGGGATACGGCGACACGCTGCAATTCTGCCGGTACGTCCCGATGGTCGCCGCCGCCGGTGGCCGCGTGGTGCTGGTGGTCCCGAAAGCGCTGCGGCAGCTGATGGCGACCCTGGATGCCGTGGCCGAGATACTGTGCGAGGAAGGCGATCTGCTTCCCGAATTCGATTACCACTGTCCGCTGCTCAGCCTGCCGTTCGCTTTCGGGACGACGGTGGCCACGATACCGGGACCGGTGTCGTATCTGCGTGCCGATCCGTCGCCCTGGGCCGATTTCCTGGGCCAGTGCCCGGGGCTGAAGGTCGGCGTGGTCTGGGCCGGAAAATCGCGCACCGAGCAACCCTATGCCGCGGCGATCGATAAGCGTCGCTCGATGCGCCTGAGCGAAATGGCGCCGCTGTTTTCGGTGCCTGGATATAGCTTTGTGTCGCTGCAACTCGGCTTTCCCGCGGCGCAAATTCAGCTGTTGCCGCAGGGTGTGGAGGTGCTGGATGCATCCGATCGCCTGGGCGACTGGGCCGATACGGCGGCGCTGATCGCGGGCCTGGATCTGGTGATTGCCGTGGATACCGCCGTGGCCCACCTGGCCGGCGCGTTGGGCAAGCCGGTGTGGATGCTGAACCGCTTCGACTCGTGCTGGCGTTGGCTGCTGAACCGCGATGACACGCCTTGGTATCCGAGCATGCGACAGTTCCGCCAGACCAGCCGCGGCGACTGGGACGGGGTGATCGAACGGGTGAGGCAGGCATTGGTCGGGAGCCAGGCGAGCGGGAACTGACGGCGCGGACGCGAAGCCGTCTTGCCATAATGATACCGTTTCCCCTCCCACGTTCCGACACGAGGCGAAATTACTTGAGGGGTGTGGTGCGGATCACAGAGATCGCGGCTCGGCCGATGATAGGGTCACCGCACGTCGATCGGAGGCTTATCGTGCGTATGTATATCCAGGTCGTCCTGATGATCATCGGCTTGCTGGGCGCGTACGTCGCACTTGCGGAGTTTATCGCCTGATCTGGCGACCGTGGGCGGGCGTCGGCTGGCACGCGGCGCCCGGGATTGCCGGATTTTTCGGGCGCCCCCGGTCCGGATTCACCGTTTCTTAACCATTTAGCCGGCTACTGGCGGCGCCACGGTTGAATCGTGTGGCTCTGAGATTTCGTGGGAACGCCATGCCGGGGCTTTCGATCCATCACGACGCTTCCGGCCGCTGGTCAATGTTCCGGCCGGCTGAAACAATCCGACGCATCGGACGCTGCGCCGCGCACATTATCGGTGCGGCCATTATCGGTGCGGTTGTGATTGTTGCGTCGGCCAACGCGCATACCCCGGAGGAGGCACAAGCGCTCGCCGAACGCGGCGTCGCACATATTCGCGAGGTCGGGCGTGAGCAGGCGTTCGCCGATTTCAGCCGCCCCGATGGGGAGTTCGTCGACGGCGAGCTCTATATTTTCTGCCAGGATGCAAGCGGGGTCGTCGTCGCACACGGTGGCAATCCGAAGCTCGTCGGCCGCAACATGGCGGATGTGCGTGGCCCGGACGGGCGGCTGGCGAACGTGGAAATCAACCGGCTTGGCCTGTCCCAGGGCCGCGGCTGGCTGGAATTCCGCTGGCCCAACCCGGCGACCAGACGCATCGAACTCAAAGCCGCCTATGTCCTGAAGGTCGACGATCACACGGTATGCGGATCGGGCTATTACAAAGGCACCGTACCGTGATCCGCGTCCTGCTCGGTGCCGCCTTTTTCGTGGTGGCGACGGGTCCGGCTTCCGCAGGTTCGCCGGAAGAGGTTCAGGCGCTGGTAGGGCGCGCCGCGGAACACATCCGGGATGTCGGCCAGCAGCGGGCGTTTGCCGATTTCACCCGGCCGGACGGCGGTTTCGTCGAGGGCGAGTTGTACGTCTTCTGTAGCGACGATACCGGCGTCCAACTGGCGAATGGCGGTAATCCGAAGCTGGTGGGGAGAAACATGTCCTCCGCTCGCGACGCCAAGGGAAGGGCGACGAACGTCGAACTGCATCGTATCGGGCAGACCAAAGGGCACGGATGGTACGAGTACCTCTGGCCAAATCCCGCCAAACGGCGGGTTGAGCGAAAGGTCGTCTATGTCGTTCGGGTCGACGATCAGATCGTCTGCGCCAGCGGCTACTACAAACCGGATCAACCCGGGACCGATAGGTCCGAGACGGACAGGCCCGAGACGCAAAAGCCATGACGGACCCGCGATTGCGAAACGACCCGTCCGGCGAGACGTTTCGCGATCGCCAGGTGTCGCAGCGCGCTGCCCTCGGGAACCTGCCGCTCGCCCGCAAGGTGGCGCTGATCCCGGCGTTCACGCTGCTGCTGCTGGGGCTGATGCTGACTGTCGCGATGCAGATGGGCCAGCGAAACACCACCGCATTGCGCGCCCTGGATCGTGACGTGTTCGAGCCGCTCAATCGCGCGCAGACGCTCAAGGACCAGATCACGCTGTTGCACACGCGGCTTTTTGCGATGCTTTCGATCGGCAACAACGAGACCAACCCGGTGGCGCAGAAGGCCGGCACGGACGCGGTTCTCCTGCTGCTTGTGGCCGAAAAGGCGAACTTCGACCATTTCCTGGAAGCGAATCCGGCGGTCGCCCCATCCGTCGCGTCGCGGTTGCGCACGGAATTCGACGGCTACGCCGAACGGGTGGAGGAAACCGCCGGCTTTGCCGCGTACGACGCGAGCTACGGCGCGCTGCTCGCCACCGTTACAAACGATGATTTCGTGCGACTGCGCGCCGACCTGGATGCGCTGGTTCAATCGCTGGCACAGCGCCGGGAGGCCCTCACCAGCAAAGCCGTCCACAGCAGTCTCGAAGCCCGGAAAATGTTGCTTGGGCTCGGTCTTGGTGCCACCGTGCTCACGCTTCTGGGCTCGCTCGCGGTGGGCCGCAGCATCGCACGTCCGGTGCTTCGGCTGACCGCGATGATGAACCAACTCGCGGATGGCAACACCGATCTTCCGATACCGGGCACGGAACGCCGCGATGAGGTTGGTGCCATGGCGCGTGCGGTGGAGGTCTTCCGAGCCACGCTGATCGCCCGCCGGCAGGGGGACGTCACGTTGCGGGCCACCAACCTGCTGTTCAATGCCGCGCTCAACAGCATGCTGCAAGGCATGATCGTGTGGAGCCCGGAGCATCGGGTGCAACTGATCAACAGACGGTTCTTCGCGATCACCGGCATGCCCCAAGGCGCGATCGTGCCGAACCTGACGGCGCGTGAGGTGATCGACATCTCTTTCGCCTACGGGCTGCATCCCGGCGAGAACCCGCGCGAAGTCACCGACAAGATCACGACCTTGCTGATGACGCGGCGCTCGATCCAGCTCGAGATGGAGATGCGTTCGGGCCTGTTTGTGCAGATCGCGACCGAACCGATGGCCAACGGCGGTTCCGTCGTCACATTCGAAGATGTGACCGAAAAGCGACAGAAGGAGGCGCAGATCATCTTCATGGCGCGCCACGATGCATTGACCGGCCTGCCGAATCGCACGCTGTTTCAAGAACATATGGAGGCGTTGGTCGGTGACGGCGGGGAGGACCAAAGTGAACGTTCATCGCTGTTCGGCGTGTTGTGCCTGGATCTCGACCACTTCAAGGAGGTCAACGACACCCTCGGTCACCCGGCCGGCGATGAGTTGCTGCGGCTCGTCGCGGGACGTCTGCGCAACTGCGTGCGAGACAACGACATGGTCGCTCGGCTCGGCGGCGACGAGTTCGCGATCGTCGTGGCAAACCCGGCCGTCGGTTCGGCGACCGCGACAACTCTCGCGACCCGGCTGGTCGAGTCGATCAGCGCGCCCTACGAAGTACAGGGCCACAACATCGTTATTGGAACGAGCATCGGCATCGCGCTGTCCGAACCGGGGGTGTCCAGCGCGGACATGCTCAAACGAGCCGACGTCGCATTGTACCGCGCGAAGGAGGAGCGGGGCACTTTCACCTTCTTCGAGCCCGGGATGGATGAACTGTTGCAGGCCCGTCGCGGGATGGAAGCGGACCTTCGCCTTGCCCTGCTTCGCGACGAGTTCGAGCTCAATTACCAGCCGCTGTATAATCTGGCGGAGGACCGGGTCACCGGGTTCGAGGCGCTGATACGGTGGAACAGCCCGACTCGCGGGCGCGTGGCGCCGGTTGATTTCATCCCGTTGGCCGAACAGACCGGGCTGATCGTACCAATCGGCGAATGGGTGTTGCGCAGCGCGTGCGCCGAGGCGGCGACCTGGCCGGACCATGTACGCGTGGCGGTCAATCTTTCGCCGATCCAGACCAAGAACCAGCATCTGGTGGCGCTGGTGCGCGAAACGCTGGCGCAAGCTGGCTTGCCGGCACGTCGGCTGGAACTCGAGATCACCGAGACGGTGTTGCTGCAGGATACCGAGACGGTCATGACGATGCTGCACAGCCTGCACGACATGGGGGTGAAGGTGTCGATGGACGATTTTGGCACCGGCTATTCGTCGTTGAGCTACCTGCGACGCTTTCCGTTCGACAAGATCAAGATCGACCGGTCCTTCGTCAGCGACCTTCGCGGGATGCCGAACGAGCCGGAGGACGCGGGCGTCGAACCGGATGCCCTGAC
>JAQGHW010000152.1 GCA_028291505.1 Rhodopila sp.
CCGATCAGCGTCGAGGACAATCTGCGGCTATGGGCGCTGGCGCAGCAGGCCGGTGGGCTCGCGCGCCAGGCAGTGGAGTTGCTGTTCCAGAATTCGCTGTCCGCGCCGACAAAAAAAGGCAGCCGGCTGGACCGGTATTTCCGTGATGTCGCGATGTACAACTCGCATGTATCGGCTTTGCAGCACAATCAGGCGACCTACGTGGCCCGCGCGCATTTCGGCCGGCCGACGGGGTTCCGGGGACTGTAATTCCGGGGGATCGGATCCGGACGAAATGAAAGTACTTTACCTGTGACGCCGCCGGCCGCGTGTGTACCCCAACTCAACGATATCGACCGATCATGCCCGAATGGCGCGTCCCTATCGGCGGCGCCTCGGGAAGCGGACCATCGCGCCGCGCGCCTCGTCCCACAGCGTAAAGCTGGGTGCACGCAGCGCCTGCCACAGCGTCATGCCGGTGACGTTCGCGGCGAAAGCCGGGTCCGCGCGGTGGGCGGCCTGCAAGCGGTAGTTCGGCACGCGCGGCATCAGGTGGTGGATGTGGTGGAAGCCGATGTTGCCGGTGAACCATTGGAGTATTTTAGGCAGTCGAAGCCAGGAACTGCCGTGCAGCGCGGCAGCGGCGGCGGTCCAGTCCGTCTGACGGGCCCAGACGGAGTGCTCGAACCGGTGCTGCACCGAGAACAGGAAGACGCCGATGATGGAGGCCACGGCGATAACCGGCAGTTGGACCAACAGCACAGGCTGCCATCCCAGCAGCAGCGTCAGGGTCAGCAGGATCGTGCCGATGCCGAGGTTGGTCAGATAGACGCTGGCCCGTTCCTTGCGCCAACCTTTTGGAGTGTCGAAGGGGATGCGGTAGACCAACACGAAGACGACCGGCGGCAGTAGCAGCTGCGACACCAGCGGGTGCAGGGCAGCGCGGTAAAGCCGCTGCCTCAAAGGCGAAAGGGCCTCGTATTCCTTCAATGTCAGGCAGCCCGAGTAGATGTCGCCGCCACCGGGACGTTTGTCGAGATTGTTCCAGACGGCGTGGTGCGCGGCGTGGTGGCGGCGCCACAGGGCGTAGGGCGTGAAGGTGGTCAGGCTACACAGCAAGCCGACGATTTCGTTCGCCCAGCGCGCCCGAAAATACGCGCCATGGCCGCAATCGTGCTGAATGATGAACAGGCGGACGACGAAGCCGGCCGCTGGCAGAGCCAGCGCAAGGGTCAGCCAGGGCGAAATGTGATAGTAGGCGTAATACATGAAAACGACCAACGCGGCGTATGGCGCGGCGGTGATGGCGAGCTGGGTGACACTCCGCCGGGTTGAAGGCCCCTGGAAGGTAGCGAGGCGTGCAAGCAGGGTGCGACGGTCGAGAGCCATCCCATCTTGCTGGGGCGACGAAGGTTCGGGGTGCATGGGGGTCTTTTCGTTGGCCGGGGTTGACAGCGTCCGGTCGGGACGGCTTCGCGTTTGGGCGTGGTCACGCGGCTGTGTAGCTCAAATGGTGCGGCGGGGACACGATTCAAATTACGTTTTTTGAACGCCTGTCTCAACCTTATTCGGCCGCCGTCTTCGGCATTCGCCGGATCGTGCGCGATAAAGGACTTTTGCTAACCCGCTATTAACCTTCGACCGTCATCCTGGCGCTTTCCGCGGAGCTGCGGCGATGGCGCCATCTGAACTTCTGGCCACTGCGATGCGGCTGCTTGCGTCTGGCGCTTGGCACGAGGCCGAGACTGCCGCGCGCGCCGCCATGGCGGATACTGCGGATGACATGGCCGCGTCGCTGCTGGCGGGTTTGGCCGTCGCTGCGATGGGAGAGGACGCTCGCGCGGCCCCGATTCTGACGCACCTCGCAGCCGCAAGGCCGGATGCGGATCATCCCTGCGTGGAACTCGCACGGCTGGAGCCACCGTTGCCGCGTGCGCTGGTGGCTCGCCAGTTCCGCGCCTGCCTGCGCCTGGCTCCCGATGACGACCGCCTGCGGCTGGCATTCGCCGACTTTCTGCTCGACACCGATCAGGCGCCAGAAGCGGAAGTGATCCTGGCGGAAGCGATCCTGGTGGACGGGCCGTACACCGCGGCGGCCCGCCATTTGATGGGGATGGCCCGAACGGAACAGGCGGCGTTCCCAGATGCGATCGACAGTTTTCAAAGCGCCGTCTCGCTGAACCCGGACGCGGGCGCGAGTTGGTCGAACCTCGGGATGGTTTTAAAAGTCGAGGGCCGCTTTGCCGATGCCGTTGCCGCGCACGAAAAGGCGGTGACGCTGGATCCCCGCAATCCTCAATTCCGCGTCAATCGAGCCGTCGCGCTGCTGCAGGCGGGGCAATGGGAACGTGCCTGGCAAGACTACGAGGCCCGGTTCGAGCTAACGGACATGCCGGCGATCGGCCTGCTTCGGCTGATGCCATCGCTGCGTCCGGGAGATAGCCTGGCTGGCCTCACCATCCTGGCGCTACACGAGGACGGGTTCGGCGATACGTTGCAATTCCTGCGCTACCTGCCGCTGCTGGCCGAACGCGGCGCGCGGGTGGTTGCGTATGTGCCGCTGTCGCTGGCGCGGGTGATGCGGGGCGTGCCGGGGGTGGCCGGGGTGGTGACCGATGCGCGGCATCTGCCGGCGCACGACTTTGTATGTCCGATGTTCAGCCTGCCGCGGATATTCGGCACGACGGTGCTTACGATCCCGCCCGTGCCGGCAGCAGCCATGGACCCGGCGTTGGTGCGTCACTGGGCGGGGCGGTTGCCGCATGGCGGCTTGCGGGCCGGGTTGGTCTGGGCGGGCCAGGCCAGGCCGTCGCTGGCGGGGTTTACGACATTGGACCGGCGGCGCAGCGCGGGACTGGCGGCGTTTCAGCCCTTGCTCGACGTGGCCGGGGTGTCGTTCGTCAGCTTGCAGGCGGGAACGCCGGCGCGCCAGCCTTGGCCGCGTGGGCTGGAAATGGTCGACCTGATGCCGGAAGTGGCGGATTTCGCCGATACCGCCGCCATCATCGCCGGACTTGACGTGGTGATCAGTGTTGATACGTCTGTCGTTCACCTGGCGGGGCTGGTCGGCAAACCGGTGTTTCTGCTGGACCGCTACGACGGCTGCTGGCGGTGGCTGAGCGGACGCCTCGACAGCCCGTGGTATCCAGGTCTGACGATCTTCCGGCAGCAGCAACCGGACGATTGGTCTGGCGCAATGGCCAAGGCGGCGATCTCGCTGCGCGCAATGGCAATATCTCACGGCTTCAGCACAATGAGCGGTCGCCCGCGGGAGCACAGGTCCGTGGCTTGACCGCCGCGCCGATAGCTCGGAGACAGGCGCTGTCCCCGATGGATGAACGTTCCGATGAAGCGGTTACTGCGGACTTTGAGCGGGCAGGCGGTATGGCCGCCACCGGTTTGGCTGATGCGCCAGGCTGGGCGATATCTTCCGGAATACCGGGCAGTGCGCGCCGGGGTGAAGGATTTCGTTGCGCTATGCACCACCCCGGCACTGGCGGCCGAGGTGACGTTGCAGCCGATCCGCCGGTACGGCTTCGACGCGGCGATCCTGTTCAGCGACATCCTGATGCTGCCGTGGGCTTTGGGCCACGGGCTGGAATTCAAGGAGGGCGAGGGGCCGGTTCTCCCCAAACTGCGCAATGCGGCTGACGTGGCCGCGCTGGACCCCGCGCGAGTGGCGGATCGGGTGGCGCCGATCATGGAAACAGTGCGCCTGGTACGCGCTGGTCTGCTGGCCGAGGGATTTGGCGAAACCGCGCTGATCGGGTTCGCCGGCGCCCCGTTCACCGTCGCCTGCTACATGGTCGAGGGCGGCGGCTCGAAGGATTTCGCCGCCGTCCGAGGGATGGCGTACGCGCAGCCGGCACTGTTCCAGCGGTTGATGGATGTGCTGACGCTGGCCTCGATCGAGTATCTGTCGGCTCAGGTGGTCGCCGGTGCCGAGGTGTTGATGCTGTTCGATTCCTGGGCCGGCGTGCTGTCGCCGTCGCTGTTCCGGCGGCATTGCGTTGCGCCGGCGACACAGATTGTCGCGGCTCTGCGGCAGCGGCATCCGAACGTTCCGGTGATCGGCTTTCCGCGGCTGGCCGGGGTGATGACGCGCGAATATGCGGCGACCCGGGTCGACGGCGTCGGAGTGGATACCGGCAGCGATATCGGCGCGGTGGCGGCGATGCTGCCGAGCCGGATGGCAGTGCAGGGGAACCTCGATCCGCTGGCCGTGGTCGCGGGAGGGACGGCGATGACAGCGGAGGTCGCAGGCATTCTGAGCGCGATGCGGGGCCGCCCGTTCATCTTCAATCTGGGGCACGGGATCGTGCCGCAAACGCCCCCCGAACATGTGGCGGCGCTGCTGGAGCTGGTGCGTGCCGGATAACCGGGAGGCGGACCGAGACGCCAACTCCGCTATGCCAGCGACGGATAGCGCGACCGAACCGGCCATGACGGACGCAACCGACGAAGCCGCCACCGCATCTGGCCTGGAAGTGTCCCCATCCCGCCGCAGGATAGCGATCGTCCTGTTCAATCTGGGTGGCCCGGACCGGCCGGAGGCGATCAAGCCGTTTCTGCTGAACC
>JAQGHW010000160.1 GCA_028291505.1 Rhodopila sp.
TTCCATCACGTCGATGCGCACAATGAGCTCTACAATCCGTACGGCACAATGAAGACTTCGGAATTCCAGATTCCGCTGGAGGATGGCTCGGTAGCCCGGGTCTTCCTCTCCTCCGTGTTCACGCATATCCTGGAGGACGAGGTCCTTCATTATATGCGAGAATTCCGGCGCATTCTGAAGCCGACGGGCCTAGTACCCCGAGTCATTCATAGCGCGGGGTACAACCTCCTCAATTTGACGCGGGCGTCAGCGCTGGTGAACTGCCAATCGGTTTTAACGTGCTTGGTGTTTCGACTGGCCTCCCACGCGGCGACTTCGTCGATCAAAGTTGCCTTGTCGGGGATACGGCGATCGAGACATTGGCCCGACAAGACGCCGAGCTCGGATTCGGCCATGTCCAGCCAACTGCCGTGTTTGGGCGTGTAGTGCCACTCGAAACGCTCGACCAGCCGACGCGCCTCGGCGGCGGGGAAGGCCTCGTAGAGTGACGCTGGCCTGTGGGTGTTGAGATTGTCCTGCACCAGCGTAATCTTCTCCGCGTTCGAAAAATGCGTGTCGGACAGATCCTTCAGCGCCTGGGCGTAGTCCACGGCGGTGTGGCGGTCGGTGCATTTGACATGCCGCCAGCCCTCCAGCGGGGCGAACATCATGAACAGATTGGTGGTTCCGTTACGCTCATACTCATAGTCGTGTCGTGCTGTTCGCCCCGGCTTTGCTGGGACAGGCACGCGTGTTTCGGCAATGAGTTGCTTCGACGTCTCGTCCAGACAGACCAGCGGGCGCGCCGGATCGTGCGGTCTCTGATAAACCTCCAGTACATCCTCCATGCTGGCTACGAAAGCGGCGTTGGCATCCGGTGGGATGACCCATTGCTTTTGCAGGTGGGGCTTGAGCGTGTTTTTTTTAGCGTCCGCCCGATCGTGTTGTCGCTGGCACGCTCGACGATGTCCAACACCACGACGTGCTCTTCCAGCAGTTGCAAGGTCCACCGCTTGCGGCCCTTTGGCGGTGTGGAACAGGCCAGCGCGATCAATTTAGCCTCCGCGGCTCCGTCAAAGATGCGCTCCCTGGCCGAGCGTGGTGAGTACTTGCGGACCAGGACCGCTTCGAACCCCTCCTCCACCAGTTGCTGGCGGGTCCGGGCGACCGTGTCGATGCTGGTGTCCAGGGCGACCGCGATCTGGCTGTCGCTCCATCCTTCGCCCGCTTCCGAGGCATCAGCTTTCAGCAGGATGCGAGCCTTGGTGAGTTGCCGGGCAGGATGCTTTCCGGCGTGGATCAGCGTGCTGAGGCGCTCGCGCTCTTCTTCGCTGAGCCTTACGACATACTTCTTCATAGCAACCTGTTTCGCGGTCACGAATCATCTCCGTCGTTGCGCAGACATCGATTCAGAGTTTGACCGCGAAATCAATGACGCAGGGTACTAGCCAGCGAGGCGCGCTGTCCGAATATGATTCGGTGTCAGACAGTTGGCGTAACAGCGATCTATCCCATAGATGGCCTGTCGATTGGCGGAGAACATGTAGCGCCGCCACACTCGTTAGCTCGACGTGCAAGGCATGGACATCATCGACGCTGAGATAGACGAACCGATTATGAGAGCTCAGTTCGGAAGGCCGCGGGGCGGAAGGGCAATGCCCCGGCATTATCCGCGCACCATCCCGCTCGACCAGCCGCCATTCTGTCGCTTCCTCCCAAGGAACGCGAAAAACCAGAACGTCGGGAAATAAGCGGCGCCTTGGTTGAGATCAGAAACGGCGAAAGGCACACAATGCGCTTTGGCGGGACTATCCGGCCGGCCTGTCTGTGGTGGCAGGAATGGCCATCGGTGCGAGAAAATGCCATTCTGCCACCACAGACAGGCCGGCCGCGGCACGCGAGCCGATCAACCACTGGGAGGGCGGTAATGGCGATCAAGGTTGAACGGTTTCAGCCGGAGGGCATGAATGTTCGGATGTCCGCCGGTCAGCCATCCTACTCGCACGTCGTCACGGTGAGTGGTACCGGGAAGCTCATCTTCATCGCCGGTCAGTTGGCCCGCGACGTCGACGGCAACTGTGTGGGGAAGGGCGACATGCGGGCCCAGATGGAACAGACATTCCAGAACCTCGACCGGTGCCTGCGGGCAGCGGGTGCAACCTGGGCCGACGTCGTCAAGACCAACACCTATGTCACCGACTTCGACGAATTCCAGAAATGCGCTGATGTGCGCGTGCGCTACCTCGGGGTGGCGACGCCGACCAGCACCACGGTGGGGGTGACCGGGCTCGCGGGTCCCGATTTCATGATCGAGATCGAGGCCGTTGCCGCCGTTGACGGGTGAGGGCAGGGGTGAGAGATTCAGTCGCCTCAGGCGTCAGAGCCGTCGTGAGGGCGACGAGTCGGCGTGGCTGTCCGTGCGTGGTTACGTAACGATCTCATACTGGCTACGCAAATATCAGCAGAGTCCGAGAGGCTGGCCTGTCGGACGGCGTGCCCGGGACGCCGGATGTTGAGTCAGCGGGCCTGGACCAGTTCAACCATCCACGCAACGAAGCCTTCCCGGTTGCGCGGCCTGTGGAAGTCCCGCCCTGCTTACCCGGATGCTTTTCGGCACGTTGGTTCGGGATCGCGCGGGCCGGGATCAGTCGAACAGGGAACTGACGGAGCTTTCGTCGCTGATGCGGCGCATGGCCTCGGCGAGGAGGGGGGCGATGGTCAGCTCGCGGATATTGGCGCAGCGCTTGACCTCATCGGTGGCCATGATCGAGTCGGTGATCGTCATCATCTCGATGGGCGAGGAGGCGATGCGGGCGACGGCGGCGCCGGACAGGACGCCATGCGTGACGTAGGCGCTGGCCGAGCGGGCGCCGCGCTTGATCAGCGCGTCGGCGGCGTTGCAGTGGGTGCCGCCCGAGTCGACGAGGTCGTCGACCAGGATGCAGTCGCGGCCGACGACGTCGCCGATGACGTTCATGACCTCGGAGTGACCGGCACGCTCCCGCCGTTTGTCGATGATGGCGAGGTCGCAGTTCAACCGGGTGGCGATGGCTCGGGCGCGGACGACGCCACCCACGTCAGGGGAGACGATCATCAGGTCGCGGCCCTTGTAGTGTTGCTGGATGTCGCGGCTGAACAGCGGAGCGGCATACAGGTTGTCCACCGGAATATCGAAGAAGCCCTGGATTTGCGCCGCGTGCAGATCCATGGTCAGGACCCGGTTGGCGCCTGCCTCGGTGATCAGGTTGGCGACCAGCTTGGCGGAAATCGGCGACCGCGAAGCCGTCTTGCGGTCCTGGCGGGCGTAACCGAAATAGGGGATGACGGCGGTGATGCGGCGGGCGGAGGATCGGCGGAGCGCGTCAAGGGTGACCAGCAGCTCCATCAGGTTGTCGTTCGCGGGGAATGAGGTGGGCTGCATCACGAAAACGTCCTCCCCACGCACGTTTTCATGGATTTCGACGAATACCTCCATGTCGGCGAAACGCCGGATGGAGGCTTTGGTCAGCGGCATGGCGAGGATTTCGGAGACAGCCTCGGCCAGGGGACGGTTGCTGTTGCAGGCTACGATTTTCATAAGGTTGGCCGCCGCGGGGAATGCCGGACCGGTCGAAGCGCCGGAAACAGGCGGCTTCTAGCAACCGTTCTGTCATATGTCCATGAACATGGATTAGCTGGCGAGCAGTTGCTGGAGGATCGGCGTGCCGCGGCAGGCGGGGATGAACTGGGTCACGCGGAAGGCGGTGTGGCGGATGGCTGCCTCGGCCGGCAGATGCAGGCCGTGGAACAAGGCGGCGACGACCACGATCACGGCGATCAGCGGCACGATCCGCAGTGTCGGCGGCGGCGTGCCGGCGACACGCAGCAGCGTGGCCGCGCCGGCCAGTCCGATCAGGGCGCCGACGATGACCTCGGGCAGCGTGTGGGCGCCCAGGATCAGGCGCGACACGCCGATCACGATGGCGGCCAGCAGGGCGGCAGGCAGGATGGTGGTTCGGTGGCGGGTCAGCAGGGCTGCGAGGCCGCCGGTCACGACGGTTGCCGCGGCGACGTGGCCACTGGGACTATGGACGTCCATCGGGCCGAACACCGGGGAGCAGCCAAGGAACAAGAGCTTGAAGCCCAGGGTGGCGGCGAAGGTTCCGGCGACCACGATCAGCCAGGTCAGCGCGCCGCGTCGCCATCCCTGTACGGCGAGGGCGACGGCGATGGCGAGCACCAAGGGCAGGATCAGCGCCTGGTCGGCGAAGTCGGTCAGGTATTTCACGCGGTCCGTATAGGCGAAGGGGATTACGAACGGGGTCACAAAAACTGGCACGCCGGCGGATCGGCGGAACGTTCCACCGGACCGGTGTCATACCAGCGGCCCGACGTCTTGACTTTTCGTCGAATTGGCGAGCCGCTGGTATCTGATTGATTTTGCACGCAGCCGCCACGCCAACCCTGCGCGCATACCAGTAGCCCTCCGGGCTATGGTATCAGGCACCGCGCCAGACGGGTGGGCGCTTGCTCAGGAAGGCGTCCATGCCCTCCCTGAAGTCCTGGCTGGTGTAGCACAGGCGTATCAGGTCCTCGTCCGGGGGCAGGTTGTCGCGCATGCGGCGCAGGGCTTCGCGGGTGGCGCGCATGGTCAAAGGGGCATGGCCGGCGAGCAGCGCGGCGAGGTCGGCGGCGCGGGCGTCCAGGGCGGTCTGGTCTGGCAGGACCTCGGTCACCAGGCCGGCGGACAGGGCGTCGGCGGCGTTGTAGAGGCGGGCGGTGAAAATCATCTCGGTGACGCGGGCGGGGCCGACGAGGGCCGACAGGCGGGCGATGTTGGACATCGACAGGCAGTTGCCCAGGGTGCGGGCGATGGGGAAGCCGAAGCGGGCGTTGGCGGCGGCGATGCGCAGGTCGCAGGCGGCGGCGATGGCCGCACCTCCACCGGTGCAGGCGCCGGCGATGGCGGCGATGGTGGGGACGGGGCAGCGTTCGATGGTGCCGAGGACGCGGTCGATGCGGGCTTCGTAGGCGATGGCGTCGTCGGCGCCGGCGAAGGCCCTGAACTGATTGATGTCGGTGCCGGCGGCGAAGGCCTTGTCGCCCGCGCCGGTGACGATCAACGCGCGGACGTCGCCGGGGGCGGTGGCGATCTCGGCCAGGCGTTCGTACATCGGGAAGGTCAGGGCGTTGCGTGCCTGGGGCCGATTGAAGGTGATGGTGCCGATGCCGTCGCGCTGGGTGTAGAGAAGGTCTTGGGTCATGGGGAGGGTCCTACGCCAGGGTGGTCAGGCTGTCATCGGCCTTTGTCGGCCCGCAATCTGCGTCCGGCCGTTCGGGGCGCTTGATAGTCAGTGCACAGCGGGACAACGGGTGGCCGGAACGCGGCCGGCTTCGGCGGCGAGAGCGACTCAAAGCGGTTGCCGGGGCTTTGAGAACGCCAGCCGGGTCCAGGTGACGCCCGGGCGGCCGGACATGCTGCCCTGGGTGTCGAGTTGCAGTTCCAGGGTGAGGCCTTCGGCTTGCGCGAGCACGGTCGTTTCGTTTCCGCTGACGTCGAACATGCGGCGCCCTGGTGGGACCGGCCCGTGGCGCAGCGAGAGGATCATCACGCCTCCGGGCCGTATCAGGCGTGCAACCCCCGGCATGGCGCGGCGGCGTTGCGCCTCGTCCAGGTGCATCCAGACCGCGGTCAGCATTACGACGTCGAAGCTTTCCCGGGTTGTGGTGAGGGTCGTCAGGTCTGGGAGGCTGTCGTCGCGCCATTCTATCAGCGGTGACGGGTGCAGTTGCCGGGCTGCCAGGCGGAGTTCGGCGGTCGGCTCGATGGCTGTCACGCGATGGCCCATGGCCGCGAGGCCGGCGGCGTCACGGCCGGTTCCTGCCCCGACCTCTAGAACGCGGCCTGGTGTGGTTGGGATCAGATGCAGGACGTGGCGGTGGACATCGGCGAAGGCGACGCTCTCGTATTGCTTGATGAGGGCTGGGGCTTCCTCGGCGTAACCCTGGGTGCCGCTGATCTGATCCGGTGCCATGCTGTGCTTTCAGGGTTTGATGTGGGCGGGCTGCATGCGCAGGCGTGGCCAGGCTGCCAGCCATCCCTTGGTGCGGACGCGCTGCAGGTAGGCGGCGTGTTTATCGCCGGCGAAGCTTGGGGTGGGTCTCAGGATCAAGGCGAACAGATCGTCGAGGCCGAACGGGGCGGCGATCTCACAGTGGCCCGGACCGGTTCGGCGGACGGCGACCGCGGTGGCGGTCTCGGGCCAGCAGCGCATTGCGTCGGCGGAGGACGCGTAGGGTGGATCGTGGTTGCGGATGTGCATCCGGGCCTGGTTTTTCACCGACCAGGCGAGGTCGGGCCAGGCGAGGTCGGGTTGGTGGGATCGGAGGGTGGCTTCCAGCGTTGTGTCCTCGGACGGTTCGGCGCGGGCGGGATCGAACCACAGGACGTCGACATCGTTCGGCGGCGGGCCGGGTGGGCGACCGTGCAAGTGGTCCCAGACGGCATTCCGGACGAAGCCTGCGCCGATCCAGCAGTCGGGTCGTTGCAGGGTTCGGACGAGCTCGAGGGCTTGCCACCGCAATGGGTCGTTGAACAGGATCGCCCGAAGCGCTGCGGCGTGGAGCACGGTGTTTGGGTTATCGGACGCGCGCGTAGCTGTAGCAGTCGCGCGGTTCGGCGCTGAGGTTAGGATGGACGAGCCAGCGGTGGAGCAGGCCCTCACGGGTCAGGCCGGCCTTTTCCATCACGCGCGCGGAGCCGGCATTCTCGACGTCGCACACGGCGCCGATGCGGAAGATCTGCGGCTGAGCCAGTGCCCAGGGGACGACTTCTCGGAGTGCCTCGGTCATGTATCCCTCGCCCCAATGGGCCCGAGCGAGCACGTATCCGAAGCCTATGCGATGGCAGTCGGAGAGGCGCAGGTCGAAGGCGCCTCGGATGGCGGCGTCGTCGCGGCCGATCAGCAGGTAGGTTCGGGCGACGAGGGGCGATGTGGCGATGCAGTGGGCGATGTAGGATCGGGTGTCGTCGAGGGTTTGGTGTGGGCGCCAGGTCAGGAAGCGGGTGACGTCGGGGTCTCGGGCATAGGTGTTGAAGATCGGTCCGGCGTCGTCCGGTGCGATCGGGCGGAAGGTGAGGCGGGCGGTGCGGAATGCGTCGGGAAACATGGCGTGGGGAGTTTCCGGGTTTCGTCGGTGGTTCGCAATGGACTTAGCGGCTGGGGACTTAGCGGCGGGGGACTGATCGGCGGGGGACTGATCGGCGGGGGATTGAGCGGCGGGTTTCTGGCCGGCGTACGGCTGTGTTCGCGAAATGGCTTGAAGCGGGGGGGCAGGCAGCCTAGATCATGTGCCGTCAGCTTGCTGACTATGGCGATAAACGATGCGTGGAATAATCGTTGTGGACCCGGGGGCAGTGCCCGGCGCCTCCACCATTCTTCCCGTCTCGGGGGATTTCCCGGGGTATTGGGATATATGGGGGCGAAACAGGCTCGACACGCGTGGTAAAGACTCATCTTTTGCCCGGCATGATACCGCCGTTATCGGGTCAAATCACAAGTGCCAATGATAACGAGGCGCTCGCCGTCGCTGCATAAGCGATAGGCGCGGTTCGGGGGGGCACCGGGCAACAGAAGCCCCCCCAATTATCCTTTTAGCCTGTGAGCTCGATGCCGAAGGTTTCGGTGAAGCCCTGGGTGCCGGCTGGCGTGATGGTGACGGCGCGGGAGTCGCGCTGACGCTCGATCCATTTGAGGTCGAGGCAGCGGGTGGCGAGGGCGGCGCCGAGGCGGCCGGCGATGTGGGGGCGACGTTCGCTCCAATCGAGGCAGGGGCGGCAGAAGACGCGCTTGCCGGGGGGCGGTTCGGCGCCGAAGTCGCACAGGAAGGCGTGGCCGCGTTCGGTGAGTTCGCCGCCGTCCTGGGACAGAGCGAGGTGGCCGGTTCGGGTCAGCGAGTCGGCGAGGGCGACGCCGAGGCGGCCGGCGAGGTGATCGTAACAGGTGCGGGCGGTTCTTAGGGCCTCGCCACCGCGCCAGGTGGTGGGGGTGGTGGGTTCGGGACCGGCGACGGCCATGACGCTTTCCAGCATCTGGCCGACGAGGGGGGATGCCAAGCGGAAATAGCGGTGTCGGCCTTGCTTCTCGGCGCTCAGCAGGCTGGCGGCGGTGAGCTGGGCGAGGTGGCCGCTGGCGGTCTGTGGGGTGACGTGGGCGGCGAAGGCCAGTTCCTTGGCGGTCAGCGCTCGGCCGTCCATCAGGGCGGTCAGGATGTTGGCTCGGGCCGGATCACCGAGCAGGGCGGCGATAGAGGCCATGCGGGTGGTGTTGCTCATGGTGGGGAAGGATACCGCAGTTTGGTGGGGAGCGCATGCGGAGATAGTTCGGTGGGGGCCGAAGTGTTGTTGGGGGCGCTTTCCGGTGGGTTGGGGGCGTTGTTGGGAAAGCAAGCGATTCAATACAGATTTAGCGGATTAAGGCACGGAGTTTGTGGAGCCTGGCGTCGGGTATCGTGGCTTTGATTGCGCTTGTCGCGTCGCGGGGCGGGATGTTTTTGCGGTTCGCGGCGCGGGCGGACAGTGAACCGCCAAGTCGCCAAGACGCAAAGAAAACCACGGATTGATCGGGGGCGGGCGATGGATTCGTGTCATCGAAAATTTGGCGTCTTGGCGACTTGGCGGTCCGACCGGCGGCCAAACCCGGATTTGCCGACGACTTGGGAACTCCGCGCCCGGCCGATCGGCGCGACGCGTGTGGCGTTGGTGCACGAGGTTGGGGTGGATCTGGACTGACCGGCGCCGCTTGTGCCGCTTCATTGTCCGTTTTCGCGCATAGACATTTCAGAGCGGGGTGCAGGCGTTCCCCAAGGCAGTTGCCCAAACCGGCCGGCGCCATGTAGGGTGCGACACAGATT
>JAQGHW010000202.1 GCA_028291505.1 Rhodopila sp.
GTGCCAGCCCGAGCTGTTCGGCGGCGGCCTCGCCCAGGTCGATCAGGTTGCCGTCGAACGGGATCTCGTCGTCGGATTCGGGGTCGATGTCATCGGATTCCTCGCCTGAGGGGACGAAGCGGACCTGGAAGACTTCCTCCACCGGGGCGTCGAATTCTTCCAGGCTGATGACGCAGACCTGGGTGACCCGAGCGCGCAGGACGCCGCGGGCGAGGACGATGTCGCGGGTTTCCCGGATCAGGTGATAGGTGCAGGACAGCGCGAGCACCGCCGGCAGGTTCATCCGATCGGTGAGCGCGGCACACTCGGCGGGGTTTGCCTCGACGGTCAGATCGAGGCCATGGGGACCGATACGGTCCAGCGAGAGCGGGCGGTGGAACTCGGGGATCATTGTGCGGCCTCCCGCGGCGCCAGAAATGTGGCCTCGCCGCGAAGGATGGTGTCCAGCGGTTGCCTGGCCAGATGGGCCGCCTGTGCGACGGCCAGCCGGGCCAGGGCCGCGGCGGAGCCAGCCGGTGGGTCGGCGCCGCGCCAGACATTGCGGGCGAGTGCTGCCTGCAGCCGAGGCACATCCTGCCATGCCGCGGCATAGGCGGCGCTTCGGCCGTGGAATGCCTCCCACATCGCGCGGTTGCGCCTGCCGACGGACAGGTCGCCGACCCCCATCTCCCGCAGGTTGATGTCCATATCGAGGAACATGGCGTCGAACACGGCCTGGGCCAAGGCCGGTGCGGGTTCGGGTTCGGCGTCCAGGCGGCGAACGAGCAGGTAGACGTGCAGCACGATGGCGTCGAACCGGCCGTCGAGGGTGTCCGGCACGCCCAGGGTCGCATACAGGTATGGGTCGCGTGCGGCGGTGACGGCCGATCCGTAGAGCTGGAAGGCGGCCCGTTCGTGCTTGTCGCGTCTGCGTAGAAAACCGGCCAATCGCGCCTCTTTGTCTATTTGCACCGCCGGCGGCGGGGTGTTTGCGTCGCCGGCGGTGTGCGTTTGCACGGCCAGCGGTGGGACGGTTTGCGGCGCCGACGATGGTGGGTTCATTTACACCGCCGAATGGCCGCATGCTCATTGACACGGCCGGGGCGGCCGTGACACGTACCTATAGATAACACTGGCCGCCGGTCCAACCAGGCGGTCACCAGAAATCGCGGGATCCATCACTTTGTCCAAGTCTGCTCCATGCCGGCCCACCCTGCCTCGGCTGTTCAGCCTGCGGCGCCTGATGCTGGTGTCCTGCCTGCTGCTGTCGTCCTGCGGCTGGTTGATGCCGCCGCCGCAGTTGCGCGGCAACAAGGTTGATCCCGAGTCGATGAAGGAACTGACGCCGGGGACGAGCACCAAAGCGGACGTGTCGGCGATCATCGGGTCACCGACGGCGCACGATTCGTTTGACGACAACACGTGGCTGTATATCAGCGAGGTGACGCAGCAGCGGATCGGCCGCACCCTGGGCGAGCTGGAGCAGAACGTCATCGTGCTGAATTTTGACGAGGGCGGCGTGCTGAAGTCGATCAAGTCGCTCGATCAGGCGGACGGGCTGCCGGTCACGGTGATTGCTCGGACGACGGCGTCTCCGGGCACCGAGGCGTCGTTCATGCAGCAGCTTCTGGGCAATATCGGGCGCTTCAACCCGACCGGTGCGACGACGCCGGGGACTGCGAGCGGCGGCGGGACGGCCGGTGGGGCACCGGGCGGGCTGCACTGACAGGCTGTCTCGGGATCGGCTGTCTCGGGATCGGCTGGCGCGGGCGGTCTTGTCAGGAAACGGGGTCTCGGGCAGCTTTCCGGCCATTCCGAACGGATGCGTGATCGTGGTCTGACTTTGGCCATGGCTGATCGTGTCCCGTCACTCCAGAACAGGCTTTGCTCATGGACGTCTCCCAACCCTCCGTTCTATCCGCCGCGGATTCGCTGGCACTTCGTTATGGCGCCGAGGCAGCGCCGGCTGCCGGTGCGTGGAACGAACATATCGCGCTGCTGCTGTCGCATCGGTCGATCCGCGGGTACCGGCCGGATGCACTGCCGGGCGGCACGCTGGAGGCCCTGGTTGCCGCGGCGCAATCGGCGGCCACCAGTTCGAACCTGCAGACGTGGTCGGTGATCGCGGTTAGCGACCCGGACAAGAAGGCGGCGCTGGCGAAAGTGGCGGCGAACCAGAAGCACATCGAGCAGTGCCCGGTGTTCCTGGTGTGGGTGGCGGACATTTCCCGCAATCAGCGGCTGGGGGCGGAGGAAGGCGTCACGCTGGAGACGATGCCGTATCAGGAGACGTTCCTGGTGACCGCGATCGATGCTGCCCTGGCGGCGCAGAACGCGACGGTGGCGGCGGAATCGCTGGGTCTGTCGTGCGTGTATATTGGCGCATTGCGCAACGATCCGCAGGAGGTGGCTCGTATTGTGGGGTTGCCGACCGGGGCGTTCGGGGTGTTCGGCATGTGTGTCGGTTACGCATCGACCGCTGCCGCCAGCGGGGTGAAGCCCAGGCTGCCGCAGGACGTGGTGCTGCACCATGAGGCCTATGACGCGACGGGCGAGCGGGCGCACCGGGCGGCTTATGACGCGCTGATAGGCGGGTTCTCGGCGCGAAACGAGATGGCGATGGATACCTGGACCAAGCGGGTTATCGGCCGGATGGGCAAGCTGGCGGCGATGGCCGGGCGCGACAAGATGGTGGCGGTGCTGCACGCGATGGGGTTTGAACTGAAGTAGCAGCCTGCGCTGGGCACGTTCGGCCAACCGCACAAGTGGGGCGCGGATGGCCTGTGGTGCCGTAGCGGTTCAGTGTGCCTGTTCGACCATGACCATCCAGTTGATGCCGAACTGGTCAGCCACCATCCCGAACTTCGGGGAGAAGAATGTCTTCGTCAGTGGCATCGAGATCTGGCCGCCATTGGCCAGGGCGGCGAAGGTGCGATCGGCCTCTGCCTCATTGGCGACGGAGAGCGCCAGCGAGATTCCGTTGAACTCGATCTTTCCGGAGCAGCGCCCATCGGATGCCAGGACCATCGAGTCACCGATGCGCATGGCGACGTG
>JAQGHW010000025.1 GCA_028291505.1 Rhodopila sp.
CCTCCTACATGCTGACCCTCCTGGATGAGTTCGAGCGCCAGGGCGTCGATCCGCGCGGCAGCTCCCTGAAGGTCGGCATCTTCGGCGCCGAGCCGTGGACGGAGGAGATGCGCCGCGAGATAGAGAAGCGGGCGGACCTCCACGCCGTGGACATCTACGGCCTGTCCGAGGTGATCGGTCCCGGCGTGGCGCAGGAGTGCGTGGAGACCAAGGACGGGCTGCACGTCTGGGAGGACCACTTCTACCCCGAGGTCGTGGACCCGATCACGGACGACGTCATGGCCCAGGGCGACAGCGGCGAACTTGTCTTCACCTCCCTCACCAAGGAGGCGCTACCGATCATCCGCTACCGCACCCGCGACCTGACCCGGTTGCTGCCCGCGACGAACCGCGCCATGCGCCGGATCGACCGCATCAGCGGTCGCAGCGACGACATGCTGATCATCCGCGGCGTCAACGTTTTTCCGTCCAACATTGAGGCCGTTCTGGCCAAGGAAGAAAAACTGGCGCCGCACTATGTCCTGGAACTGCGGCGTCCGGGCAGCCTGGACGAACTCGATGTGGTGGTGGAACTCCAAACGGCGCTGGCTGGCACGCTCGCCGTCAGTGAACTGGCGGAACTGGAGCGGCGGGCGGAACATCTGATCAAAGTGTTCGTTGGGGTCACAACGAAAGTGCGTGTGGTCGAGCCGGGGACGCTCGAACGCTCGCAGGGAAAGGCCAAACGAGTCCTCGATCTTCGGCCCAGGGATTGACACCAATGCTCACCGATCGGCCCGCGCGCGACCACTTCCTGCGGCAGAATATCGAGGCGGTCTACGGCAAGCTGACGCACGACCTGACCCAGTTCGTTCGGGTTGAGGACCTGGTGCTCCAAGCCGCCGAATCCTATCCGGGCCTGGTGCCGACCCGCGCGCAACTTGCCGCCGAGGCCGCGCTGCCGCTGAAGCAGAAGCAAGGCCTGGAACTCGACCATAGCCTTCTGCTGGCTCACATCCTGGCCGATCCGCGCCTCGGCACCCACCTGTGCCATGCCATGCTGCTGCCACGCCCGGAAACGGCAGCCGCATTGATGACGTTGGATGCACAGGGTTTCGTCGATCTCGGCCCCGTCCGGGTCGAGCGGCATGGGCGAGCGGCGCACCTGCTGAGCAGCAACCCGCGCTTTCTGAACGCCGAGGACCAGGGCACCATTGACGCGATGGAGATCGGCGTGGATGTGGCGACGCTGGATCCTGGGACCGAGATCGCCGTGCTGCGCGGCCAGCCTGTGCAGAACGCCAAATACGCCGGCCGCCGCCTCTTCGGCAGCGGCATCAACCTGACCCACCTGTATCACGGCGCCATCCCATTCCTCTGGTACCTGCAACGGGAACTGGGGTTCGTACACAAATATTTTCGAGGCGTCGCCACGCCCGATGTGCTGCCCGACGACGTGAACGGCGCCGGTAGCGAGAAACCTTGGATCGCCGCGGTGGAGGGCTTTGCGATCGGCGGCCACTGCCAGATCCTGCTCACCATGGACTACGTGCTGGCGACCGAGGACGCGTTCATGACGTTGCCAGCGCGCAAGGAGGGGATCATTCCCGGCGCCGCCAACCTGAGACTGCCGCGCTTCACCGGTGACCGACTCGCAAGGCAGCTGATCCAGGCTGAACGGCGCCTGCAATGCGACAGTGCCCAAGGTCGTTTGATCTGCGACGAAATCGTGCCGGCTGCGGATATGGATGCCGCGATCGATCGTACGGTGATGATGCTGACCAGTTCCGGTGCGGTGGGGGCGATCGGCAACCGCCGGGCGTTCCGTGTCGGGGTCGAGACCCTGGACCAGTTCCGCCGTTACTGCGCCGTCTATGCGCGCGAGCAGGCATTTTGCCATTTCAGTCCGGCCCTGATCCACAATCTTGAACAGAACTGGGGTGCCGGCAACCGGGCAGCATAAGGCATTTCGTCGCGACCTGTCTCGGTTCGGACGATTAAACGCCGCCCGCACAACTCTCGCCCGGTGGGGTATGATCCCGCACCCCCGATTCGGGCATAGCCGTGGCAGGACCGGAACCAGCATGATCGCCCAACTCACCGGACGAGTGGACGCAGTTTCCGACGGCACCTGCGTCATCGACGTCGGCGGCGTCGGATATTTGGTGCAGGCATCGTCCCGCACCCTGTCCGCCCTGCCGCAACCACCGGCACTCGCTAAAGTGCTGATCGAGACCCACGTTCGCGAGGACGCCATCGTCCTGTATGGCTTTGCGGACACCGCCGAACGCGACTGGTTCCGCCTGCTCACCACCGTCCAAGGCGTCGGCGGCAGGGTCGCCCTCGCCATATTGTCGGCGCTGTCGCCGCGGGATCTGATCGGCGCCATTGCGGCCGGCGATAAGGCCAGCCTGACCCGGGCGCAGGGCGTCGGCCCGCGCCTGGCGGTCCGCCTGCTGACGGAACTGAAAGACAAGACCGGCACAATGCCGACCTCTACCGGTGTGACCTACAGGCCGATCGCCGCCGCGACGCCCGCCGACGATGCCCTCTCCGCCTTGGTCAATCTCGGTTACCGCCGGCCGGAGGCGCAGCAGACGGTGGCCCGCGTCCTCGAACGGCTAGGCGACTCCGCGACCCTTGATGCGCTGATTCGTGACAGTCTGAAGGAACTGGCGCAAAGGTCCGCCGGATGAGCGACCCGGAAGGCCGAGAAGTATCCGCTGCCCGCCAGCCGGAGGACGCCGCCGAGGCGTCGCTCCGGCCGCAGACCCTGGCCGATTTCACCGGTCAAAAGACCTCTCGCGAGAACCTGGCCATCTTCATCCAGGCGGCGAAATCCCGTAGTGAGTCACTTGATCACGTCCTGCTGCATGGGCCACCCGGCCTCGGCAAGACCACGCTCGCCCAGATTGTGGCCCGCGAACTCGGCGTGGGGTTTCGCGCCACCTCCGGTCCCGTCATCGCCAGGGCCGGCGATCTTGCCGCGATCCTCACGAACCTCCAGCCCAGGGACGTCCTGTTCATTGACGAAATCCATCGCCTACAGCCGGCCATCGAGGAAATCCTTTACCCGGCGATGGAAGATTTTCAGCTCGACCTGATCATCGGCGAAGGACCGGCCGCGCGCAGCGTCCGCATCGATCTGCCGCCGTTTACACTGGTCGGCGCCACCACGCGCGCCGGGCTGTTGGCCACGCCCTTGCGCGACCGCTTCGGCATCCCGCTGCGCCTCGTCTTCTACACCCCGGAGGAACTCCGCCAGATCATCGTCCGTGGCGCCCGGCTGCTCGGTCTCAGCCTCACCGACGAAGGAGCCGCCGAGATCGCTGGCCGGTCCCGAGGCACCCCTCGTATCGCCGGCCGGCTGCTTCGTCGCGTGCGCGATTTTGCCGCCGTGCAAGGCGATACGCCGGTCGATCGCACCGTCGCTGACGCCGCACTTAATCGTCTGGAGGTCGATCGGCTGGGGCTCGACTCGATGGATCGCCGGTATCTGCGTCGCATCGCCGACCATCATGCAGGTGGCCCGGTCGGTGTCGAAACCCTTGCCGCCGCGCTGGCCGAGGCGCGTGACACTTTGGAAGACGTGATCGAACCGTACCTCATCCAGGAGGGTCTTATCCTTCGAACCAGCCGCGGACGGATGTTGGGCGAACCTGGATGGAAGCATCTGAACTTGAAACCGCCACGCTCAGGAGCACCGCTGCTGGATATCCTGGGGAACGAGGAGTGAAGCGAAGCCCCGGCATCCCAATTTCACTACAACGATCCCAACTGACTGGCGCGAACTCGGGATGCCATCAAATTTTCATCGGGACTGCCGAGTTCAGGTTCCGGTTCATGAGTAGGACGTCTCCGATCGCACTGGCCGTCCAGCCTCCAGGCATGTATTAGTCGCCCGCGGCGGATCGCCGAAATTGGTGCGATCGAACGCATTCAGGCGGCGGTGCAACCGTTATACAGAAACTGGTGCTTATGCAGTCGACCGGCCGCCTATACCGCTCGTTGCGCCCCTGCCGCGCGGACATGCCTGGGAAACCACAGTATCAGCTGCAAGTCCCTGCCACGTGGTCCAGTCTACGCCTCCGGGTGCCGCGTTCCTGGCGTTTCGCCATCTGCGTCGCCGTTGCCGCGGCCGTTACTTCCTGCGGCGGGCGATCGCACACGCCTGCAACAAACCAGCCGGCCGTGGCTACCCAACTCACCGACATCGATTTGCCGCTGCAAGTGGCGCATTTCCAGAGAATCGACGTACTGCGAAGAAACGATGACCACGACGTCACCGCCGGCTACGCTCTTGGGAATGGTGAGGAGGCGGTCATCGCCACCGTGCGTGTTCGTGCTCTCAGCGACGCAATTCTACCGCCGCTGACGACCGAACGCGTCACCGACCCATCCACCTCGGCCCAATCGTTGCAAGCTTCCATCGCGCAGGTGCGGCACTTCTACCCTGACGCCGCGCTACGCGATATTCGCACGGTGTATCTCGTTAAACGCGGTATGTTGCAAGGTGGCCGGGCCGCGACGCTGCGCTACGAAGACATGCTGGCTGGGCAACGACAGAAAATCGATCTCGATATCTACATGTTCTGCTGCGTCGATCGTGGAAAGGCTTACGAATTTCGCATTCGCCACGCTGCGGACAATAATGTCGGGCACCTCGCGGTGTCGTTCATGCAGGCACTTTCCTGGTCGCACGGATCCGATTCCGATGCAGATAGGTAACCGAAAGCCGACTGACAGCGCGTCGAACTTTCAGCGCGGTCATGCCTTAATGCCCTTGCACCAGCGGCGATACGAACACCGGCACTGAGGGCCGCTGCGGTACTGCCGACTTGCCGAAGTTGTTCCCCAAATGCTCGCGCACGGCCGCCTGATTATAGGTTCCCACCTGCGGCGCCGGTGACATCGCATCAATTGAGACATCGGCTCCGCCTTGATGTTGTCGCGCCACCTGCTTTTGCAGATCGCGGTTCAGGCAGTTGTACGACTCCGTGGTGCCGACCCTGGCATCGACGCATGCAGGCGACGCATTGCCGTCCGGCCCTTGCGCTACCGCCTGTCCGGCTGCCACCCAAAGACCGGCAGCCGCCAGCCGCAACGCCAGCCACCTCCGTTCATTGCTTCGCAACATGAGCGAGTAGGATTTCATTCAGTTCCAGCGGTTGCTTGCTTTGCATCTGCTGTAGATAGGCACGGGCATTCTCACTTGCCTTCTGTTGGCGCAGCGATCGCACAACCGTGTCTTTCACCTCCGCGAGTGGTGCAGTGGTTGCCGGCCTGGTTTCCAGCAGCTTCACCAGATGCCAGCCATCGGGCGCATGGACGGGGTCGCTGATCCCATTGTCCTGCAGGCCCGCGATCGCCTCCTTGATCGCCGGAACCAACTGATCATCTCGCACCCAGCCGATCTCCCCGCCATGTTCGGCCGACACTTTGTCCTGTG
Source organism: Rhodopila sp. (assembly GCA_028291505.1). Classification (GTDB taxonomy): domain Bacteria; phylum Pseudomonadota; class Alphaproteobacteria; order Acetobacterales; family Acetobacteraceae; genus Rhodopila. Next base: position 5,429 of record JAQGHW010000025.1, read on the forward strand.
ACAGGCGCTTGGCATTATCCGCGAAATCGGCGTGCGGCTTCAACAGGTTCTGCTTCAGTTCACGTATTTTCTTTTGGGCGTCGTCGACCAGGGGCTTCGGTGCATCCGCCGGAACGGCCAGGAAAATCTGCGCTAGCCGATACTCACGTGGCTTTACGAAACGGGTCTTGTTGGCCTCATAGGCGTCCTGTACCTCGGCGTCCGAGGGATACGATGCGTCCGGCTGAGTCAGCGACGCCAGGTACGACTCGACGATCACAGTGTCCCGCGCAAGATTCGCTCGATACATCACATCAGGGTTCTGCTCCCACTTCTTTGTCCTGGCCTCATCCAGCAGTTCCTGCCGGACCAACTGATTGCGCACCAGTTCTGACAATGCCCCTCGATTATGCAGCAATTGGTCCCGCACCGCGGGATCGACATGAGCAAGCATCGTCTGCACGTCCGCGGTCGTTAATGCCGTCGCACCGACCTGCGCAACGACCTCCGAAGGTTGCGAATCCGGTCCGGCCCCGCTTAGCAGACCGGCCAGAGCGATTCCGGCGCACAGGCGCGTGAGACCCCGGCTCATGGCGCCGTCCCTTGGCGTGCGCGCGCCGGTGGCGGCGCACCCGCACCGGTCGGCTGCTCGCCCGGATAATATCGCTGTTCGAGAATCCGATCTTCGTTGTCTTGCACGATGTTTTGTAACTCCACTCGCTTGAAACCGAGCATCGAATCCCAGCTGCTGGATGCCACCGACCGGAACTGGTGCGTATCGTAGAGGTGAAGGATATCATTGGCGACAGCAATCAGCTTGCTGTTCTTGGCTTCGCACACGCCAAGTGTCCGTTGCGCGGTCGCGGCGACGGTGGCCGATTGGCGACCTTGCGCGTCCTTGGTTTGGGCCAGCGTCGCGGCCTGCTGATAAGCTGTTTGCCAATGGCTCAGGCCGTCCTGCAAGGCTGCGTTCTGTTTCTTCAGCGTGTCAGCAATCTCTCGCAGTTGCTGATCCGCCGCTGAGGGCTGGACCGGCTGGGCGGTCTGGGCCGGCCGTGCGGCTACTTGCGCGTTGAGTTGCGTCACCTGCTGTTGCAGCAGATCGCGCTGCTTCTGCGCCTGATCGAGTGCCGCCTGCAGCGAGGTCTGGTTGTCCTGTGCCGCGCGCAGATCGGCCGTGACATGGCGCAGGGCGTCGCGCAGCTTATCCTCGGTACTTTGCCCCTGCGCTGCCGCACTCGCGGCAAACAGGCAGATCACGGCTGCGTATCCAGCGATTCGGGTGGTTGAAATCAGCATGATCAGAACTTTGCGTTGAGATCCACAAGCAGCACATCGGCGGTGTAGGGCTGACCGGATACCTGCGTCGCACTGTAGAATTTAGCGCCGAACCACACGTTACGGTCGAGCGCCAGGTTGCCCGCGACCGTGTAGCCCTTGGCGTTGGTGCCGCCAAGATGAAAGTCGGAGTCGTTCAACGCGTCGAGCACGGCATCGGATCCGATGTAACGATACCCGAGCGTGAAGTTCCAGTCCCAGAGTCTCTCGAGTTGCTGATGCCCGAAGCCAACCTGCACGAGGTAGCCGGTGTCGCTGCCCGACCACGCGTTGTTGCTGCCAAAATTGTTGGACGGACCTCGGGCGGCAATGGCGGACGCATTGAAACCAAAGTTTTTCACGAAATCGCCGGTGAAGACGATGTCGACTGGATGGAAGTTCAGCACGCTGAACTCACCGTGCACATCCGCCACATTGAAGCGGGACGCCAGTCCGAAAAATTCGGGGGTTGACGTGACGGTGCCGGACGATGGATTGGGTAGGATGTTGCGTAGCGGGAAAAGGGTGTTCCCGAACTGCACAAAACCGGGGGTCTGATTGTCCGTGTTGCAGCTGCCATTGGCTACCGGGGCCAGGCAGGGGGTCGACTGGCTGCCCTGGACGTTCAGGAAATTGAAGTAGCCGAAAGCCATTTTCGCAAGATAGTCGCTGGATATCTTCCATTCGCCGCCGGCCTGCAGAGCCAGAAGGTAGGAGTCATGGCTGTTGTTCTGTGTGGTAGACGTGGAGGTCGAGCCAAAATTGAACGCCGTATTGAACACCGGGAACGCGCCGGCGGAAAGGAAACCGGTGACGTCGTTGACGATGGCATGCTCTAAATGCACCGAAATCCCGTCGAAACTCAGATCTTCGTTGAACAGCAGCGGCGTGGTCCAGAACGGGTTGGGGCCTCGGCCGACGTCAAAGCTCAGCCAGGTCGTCGGCTTCAACCTGATATACGCGCGATCAAGCCAGATCGCGTATTTGGAGAAGTCGCCGCCGGCGCCGAGTGTCTGGTTCTCCGAAACGGGATTGCGGTCGTTGCCGGTGCCAATACGGATTTCAGTGCTGACCCAATCGTTGATCTGCGCATCCGCCCCAAGCCGCGCACGCAGGCGGAACCGGGTACGGTTTTGGGTGGTGTTCAGGGTCGGCGGGAAAGCGCTTCCTAGAGTACTTGTATCGAAACCATTGGCGCTGCCATTTATTGCGTTGAAATCAGTAAAACCCGGGAAATTGTTGCCGGACAGCATGTCCTCCTCGCCACGCATCCGGATGTCGCCAAATATCCGAATCCGCTGCGTCCATTCCGGCAGCGCATTGGGTTCGGCCCAGCCTTCATCTTGCGCCTCCTGCATCACCTGCTGTTTGACTTCAGCAGCGATCTGCTGACGCACCAGTTCTGGCACGTAGGTAACCCGCACCGACCCCGGCGGCGCGGCGGTCGTTTCGGGCGGAGCAACGGCGCCCGCCGCTGGCGGGGAAGCCTTGGCCGCATGAGCTCGTTTCGTCGCAGGCCCCTCTTGCCCCGCCTCACGCAACAGCGGCTCCGCCTGCTCACGCGTTAGCTGCCCATTCTTCACCATCAACTGGATCAGGTGGACCATTGCATTGCCCCCCTGGTCCGCCGCCGCGGCCGTCGCCGGCTGGGCGCGGGCCTCGACGGTCATGCCAGCCAGAACCGGCAGCGCGAGCAAGCCGCAACCGAACCACGCAAGCTTCCGGTCAGGTCGTTTCTTGGCCGTCATCGCTCAAATTCCTGTTCGCTGAATTTGCCGGTCATTTTTGGACATCGGAATGGATATAAACCGGTAGCGCCTCATCCGGTGGCCATGCCTCGCGCAGGCTGGCGGTCGCCAGCACGGTCCTTAGGATCTCATCCTTGGCAGAGTCTCCGGTCGAACGAACCAGCTTCACGCGGGTGACCTGACCGGAGGGCGCTAGCCATACCCCTATCAGGATGTCGGGGAAGCGCATGAAACGGGTCTGCTCGTTTTCCTGCAGCGCGCGTGTCAACGCCATCGAGACCAGATTGGAATAGTACGCCTCCCGGCTGCCGCCACCTCCGCCGCCTCCGCCGCCGATCATGACGCCCTCGCCGTTGCCCACGCCCAGGCCGTACTGGTTCGGCCCAGCCCCTTCGGGCGCCGTCAGCGGACTGCCAGGCGGTTTCGGCACGGCGCTGGGGGCCTTGGGCGGTGCCTGTTTTGGCTGTTGCACCGGTTTCGCCGCCTCCTGCTGCGTCGGCTTCGGCGGCTCGATCATCTTCTGCGGTTGCGGCGGGGGTGGCGGCGGCGGCGGAGGGGGCGGCGGCAGGATCACCCGCATCACCGTAGTGACTGGCCGCTGCTGCGGCGTGCTGCCGCCGCGCAGCATTTGCGTCACCAGCACAACCACGCCGACCAGCAGCACCAGCGCAAACGTCGCCCAACCAAGTTTGCGCAGCCGCTCAAGCATCGCCGCCTCAAGAGCCGGTCACGTGCTGATAGGCGAGGCCGACGGAGGAAATGCCGACCTTGCTGCACAAATCCAGTACCGCCGTTACTTTCTCGTATTGGACCGCACGGTCACCCTTGATGATGATTGGCAGATCGGGGGTAATGGCCTTGGCGTCGCGCAGCCGGGCTTCCAATTCGCCCAACGATACCGGGATCGCATCGAGAAACACCTGGCCTTCGGTAGAGACGCTGATCAGTTTGGTCTTCGGCTGCGACAGGCTTTGTGTCGCGCTGCCTTTAGGTAGATCCACCTTCGCGCCCTGCACCGCAGCCGTGGTCATGATGATGAAGATGACAAGCAACACATAAGCCAGGTCGAGCATCGGCGTGATGTTGATCTCGTCATATGGCTTTTCTTCGGAATGGACGTCCATTATTCGGCCGCCTTTGCAAGAGGGGCACGGACGCCTTCGCCGAGACGCGTCACCATCGTATCGACGAACGCCGCCATGTCGGTGGCGATCTCCCGCACCCGGCTCAGCAGATAGTTGTAGCCAAACAGGGCGGGGATCGCGACGGCCAGGCCGGCGACAGTCGCCAGCAACGCGGCCGAGATACCCGGTGCGATCGCGTTGATGTTGACATCGCCCGCCTGTGCGACCGCGGCAAAGGTAATCATGACGCCCACGACGGTGCCGAGCAGACCGAGGAACGGCCCGCCGCTGATCGCGATGGTGAGCATGATCATCATACGGCTGAGACGTTGATTTTCTTGCGCCATGGCAGCGTTCACTGCCGAAAGGATCGCCGCGATGGATTGCGGTGCGAGCATGCCGTTGTCCTGCGTAAGCCCGCCATGCAACCGCTCGTTCAGCTCCTCGTTGCCGATCTGATACAGCCGATAGAGTGGCGAGGAACGCACGACATCCGGCGGCATACCGCTCAGGTCGCCATACCCCACCTGGTTGCCATGGGCGGCGC
>JAQGHW010000026.1 GCA_028291505.1 Rhodopila sp.
GTTCAACTGGTCCATCGGCGTCAGCACGACCTTGATGCCGACGCGCGCCAGGTCCGATTGAATTTTCTGTGCCAGATTTGCGTATTGCACACCGGCGATGGCGGCGTTGCCATAAGCAAGCTGGAAGCTGAAACCGTCCGACAGACCCGCCTCGGCCAGGAGCTTCCTCGCGTGGTCGAGGTCCTCGCGGAAGCCGATCTCCTTGGTCAATGCCTCGGTCGACCCGTTGACGCCGACCGGCAGGAAGCTGACGGGCCGCAGCGCATGGCCGCCGATCAGGTTCTTGATGATGCCGTCATAGTCGATCGCGTAGCCGATAGCCTGGCGCGCCGCCTTCTTCTGCAGCGCCGGATTGCCCGGCGCTTCGACCACCGCCATGTAGATGAAATCGAGGCTCGTCGCCTCCATCACCGTGATGTTCGGGTCTTCCTTCAGCGCCGCGATCTGCTCGGGGATCAGGTTGAACGCAATGTCGATGTCGCCGCGCTGCAGGGCCAGCAACTGCGCGGCACTCTCGCTCATGTGGCGGATCAGCACGCGGTCATAGCCTGGTGTGCCACCCCAGTAATGCGGGTTCCTCACCATCTGGATTTGCTGGTTGCGCTGCCAGCCGGTCAGCCGATAGGGGCCGGTACCCGCGGAGTTGCTGTTCAGCCAGTCGGTGGCCGTGTCCGTGGTCTTGGCGTCCGGCGCATCGGTGCCGCCATGCGCGGCGAGCAGCGCCTTCTCCTGGACCACGAACTCGGGGGCCGCGATGATCGGCAGCAGCGGCGCCGCCGGGTCGCCCATGACGATGTCGACGGTGTAATCGTCCACCACCGCCACATGATCGACCTGGGCGATATATTGCGCCGGCTGATCCTTCACGTTGAGCACGCGCTGAAACGAGAAAGCGACGTCCGTGGCGGTCATCTTGTTGCCGGAGGCGAAGGTTTTGTCCCGCCGCAGCTTGAAGCGCACCGTCTTGCCGTCCGGCTGATATGCCCACTCGGTGGCGATGCACGGCTTGACGTTGACGTAGTCGCCGGGCGTGAAGGTGACGAGTGAATCATAGGCTGCGTGAGTCGGTAGCGGGTTTGAATATTGTGCCACCCGGACCGGATCGAGCGAAGTCGCGTCGCTGATATCGAGCCCAATCACCAGCGTACCGCGCCGCGTCGCACTCTGTGCGCCCGCTGGCTGTGCACCGGCCAGGACAGTGCCGAGCAGCCCGGCCGAACCAGCCATGACAGCGCGCCGCCCTATATCGGGCCGTGCGTATCCACGTTGTCTTGGTCCTCCATCGCTTCCCCCGGCCGTGTTGTAGGCGTGCCATTGTGGCAATTAGCTATCGGCCACGAAGTATTGCCGAACCGGTCGGCTGCCGCCAGTGGTACCGATAGCATCGCAGCGGAAACCCGCCTATGTCGTCCGCGAGGCCGTGTTGCCCGCACCCGGTTCAATACACGGACAGCGACGCCTGCTCCCGCGGCGCGGCGGGGTGTCCTTGCGAGGGCGCGGCCGATCGTCGATCACTTGTTCGCAGCGCCCGGCTTAGCCTCCGGCCGATCTCTGGACGGCCCCCTGGCGCAGCGTCAAATGCCGGTGGAACATTTGGCGTTTTACACTGGCCAGTGCATGTTTGGGGTCCATTGCATGTTTGGGCCGGCCGATCGAGCATGCATAGCCTCCACGGTAGCCGCGTTGTTCCCCACCCGCCTGGCCTGAAGGAATTTCGAGGCGCCGGTGCGCGAGGATAATGGGTTGCCGTTGTTCGGATCGGCCGCGGGTAGCGCAGACGCGCCAGTGCCCGTTCTGGCGAAGGCATCCCATTCTGCGTGCTGAGCGCCGAACCTCGGGCGTCAAGTCGGTAATCTCAGCACGGCTTGATTCGATAAAAATCAGCAGCAGTATCGTGGAAAAGTGCCGCCTTCTCGGAATCCGAAGCCCCGCTCGCTATCCGCTTGAATGCATTCCACAAGACGTTGTAGCTGAAATTTCCCTTGTCGACCGGGAAGTTACTTTCGAACATGCACCGGTTCGCGCCGAACGCTTCGATACAAGTTTCGACATACGGTCGAATCGCATCCGCCAGTTGCTCGGATCCGGCCGGTCGCGGCATTTCGAAAAAGCCGAGACCGAACCAGGTCATGCCGAAACCGCCGAGCTTCACCGAAACGTTTCCACAGCGTGCGAGTTTGAGCATGCTGTCGCGCCAGTACTGGAAAACCGCGTCGCGCTGCGCTCTGTACGGTCCGATGGCAAGCGGTCCACCGATGTGATTCAGGACGATTCGCGTGTCCGGAAATGAGGATGCGAGGGAACACAGCTCATCGAGCTGCGTATGCACGCCCCACGCGTCGAATGTCAGGCCCAGCGGTGCCAGTTGGCTGAATCCCTCCCGAAATCGCGCATCGAGCATCAGCCCCTGCGGCGGGTTCGCCGTTGACGCGCGAAACGAACGATCGGCATGCCAGACCGCAATGTTTCGAATGCCGCGAACACGGCCGGCAGAGGCTGCAATAAGCTCGCTCAGTACCGGGCGAACCGCCGCCCCGAGCAGCAGGTCGGCGTTGGCCACGATCGCCGCGCCAACCGCGGTGTGTCCGCCGTGCGCCGCGACCTCGCGAGTCTCATTCAGCACGAACTCCACTTCTCCGACGCATTTGAATGCGTCGGGTTTATCCGCCCTGTAATGTGTATGGCACTCGATAAAAACCGTAGCGCGCATATTTTGCGTGCCGATGTCGGCCAAAAGATCGGTGGCCCGGTAGCGGAAGCTCTTCCCCTCCTCCGGGAAGTCCCACAGGTGATGATGCGCATCGATCATCGGCAGCGCCGGTTCGATCACCTCCTCGGCGTGCAATGCAAGCCACTCGGGCCGTACCGCCACATGAGGGTTTTGATCATTGGACGCATGGAACGAAGGAATGAACGTTGTCATGTCGGTTACCCATCAATTGCCGGCGGATCGCACCAGAGCGCCCCCGGGTGTTCCAAAAGTCGGTCGCCGCTTCGCGTGCGGCGCCACTGCGCCAACACATCCGCCACGGCAAATGCGACGCCGAACAGTGCGTTCCTTGCACGGCGTAGCCGGTCATGACAGGCGGGAGAAGGCATGCACCGGCACCCGCTATGTCCACGACGCCGTCGGGAGAACGCCGGAAACGATGCGTTCTCCGATCGGGCGCCGGGCTAACGTCAGGGTCGACACCGCGCCGATGACCAGCAGCACGCCGGCGATCACGAACGCCATGTTGTAGCTGCCGGTAATCGCGACGACGTATCCCGTTACAATGGGAGCTATCACCCCGAAGCTGTTGCCGCCCAGGACCATGAAGGCCGTCGCGACGCCCACATCGCGTGGCATGGGCAGCAAATCGTTCAGCAATGCGAAGTTCAAGGACGAGGCGGAAGCCAGACCCGTCAGCGACAGGCTGATCAGGCCCAGGATCAGCCACACGCTGTTGACGAAAGGGGCGGCCATGATGACGGCGGCGAGCATCAACCCGCAGGCGATCATATAGCGCCGCCTGCCACTGCCGACATCGCCACGCAGCAACCGATCGCTGGTACGACCCGTCAGGATGGACAGTCCGACCGCTATGACGTACGGGATGGCGACATAGATTCCGGTCGTGATGATATTGAGGCCCCTGGAACTCTGGAGATAGCTCGGCAGCCAGGTCAGGAAGAGATACTGCGAATAGACGTTGCATCCCTGGGTCAGCGCCACGCCCCACAGCGTCGGCCCACTGCCAAGCAGCTTCAGCAGGCCCGGCTTCTCGCCGTTACTGTCGAAATCCGCCGTGCGGGCGCCACGCTCGGCGATGATCTTCTGGCGCTCGGCATCGCTGAGCCAGGCGGCCTCCTCCGGTTGGGCGAACCAGATCTGCCAGCAGATCAGCCAAACGATGCCGGCACCGCCGGTCACGAAGAACAGGACGCGCCAGCCGAATGATGCGATAATGGGTCCGGCCACCAGGGCGCACACGGCCGGCCCGGCATAGGAACCGCCGCTGAAGATGGCATTGAGCACGCCGCGCTCGCCGGCTGGAATCCATTCCCGGATGACCCGGATGCCTGCAGGCATGGTGGTAGACTCGCCCACGCCCATCACCAACCGTGTTCCGATCAGCGCGGGAATGCTCCCGATAAGGCCGGTCGCCGCGGTGGCGAGCGACCAGAGCCCGATGCCACAACCCACGACCCTCTTGGCGCCGTATCGATCCACCAGCATGCCCGCTGGCACCAGGAGGATGGCGTAGCTCCACAGAAAAGATGAAAACACGTAGCCGAGCGTGACCGGCGACAAGCCCAACTCATGCGTAATCGAGCCTGCCGCGAAGGAAAGTGCTCCGCGATCGACGTAGTTGATCATCGCTAGCGTGAACAAAAACAGGGCTACCCAACCTCGGCGATGCTGCATGCATTTTCTCCCAGCGCAGCCGTTGCCACAAATAGGCCGCCCTTTGTTGAAACCTGAATGATAATCATTACATAATAGAATTTTACGCTGCCATGGCATCCGGCGCAAGAGCCGTAATGAACAGTGTCGGTAGCATACAATATGTCCGGTTCAAGGATTCCCCAGCCGCCACTCTAGCGGCGCCGGCCTCTCCGCGTCATGGAGGGCGCAGGCCCGCCATCTACGTCTTTGATTAACCAAAGAAAACGTGGATGCCAACCTTCGTCGGCATGACGGCGCGGCGCCGCCGAAGAGTCGAAGTCAAGGCCGGTTGGTATTACTGCTAATTTCCTCCGATTGATTAGACGTTTGGTTCAGTGAGTTTCGGCCAGCTCGAGGCCCAGGCGTTG
>JAQGHW010000320.1 GCA_028291505.1 Rhodopila sp.
CCATTGCTTAATGCCGCGCTCAGCAAGCATTAATTCAACATCCCGCAGGCTGAGGCTGGACACGTGGTAGAGCCAGACAGCGTGGCTGATGATCTCGGCGGGGAACCGGTGGCGGTAGTTTGGGTCGGGTGGCGTCTTCATGCCGCCAGTCCCGGCCGCCTCCAGGCAGGCTGCCAGAGCTGGTTACCGTGACAATGCCGAGCTGAAGCGCCTCGTCCTCGGGCGCCGCCAAGGTGTCGTCAGCATAGAATAGTGTTTCGCTCTATTGACAGGATCCGGCCCTCTGTGCGATTATATGAACAGGTTCATATGTAAGAACGAACGGGAGATGGCTGGTTGTATAGTGCGGAGATTGAGCAGGGGCACGCGGCGACGGATCGTCGTCTCATCCATGGACTCCTGGCGAATTGGGTCGTTTGGCGCGATGCCGGTCCGACGCCTGGCTCGCTGGCGGCGACCTAATAGGAGGCATCCGAGAGAACCCACCGCATATGATTTCCATGACTGGGAGGTCCGCTCTACCGGGCAAGGCTTGAATTAAAGCGAAGTATTGAGTAGCGGCATCTACTTCGATCCCGCGAAGCTCTTCTTCCATAAGAACATCGAGGGAGGCGGCTTTGAATCGTCGTGTCATCGACGTGGCGGAAGTTATGGGCAAGGCCGAGCTAGGCTACCTGCCGATAGTGATCGCAACGATGTGCGGCCTGCTGGCGGTAAGCGACGGGCTCGATAACCAGGCGCTCGCGTTCACTGCACCGGTGATCGCGGGCCAATGGGGTGTCAAGATGCCTGCATTCGTGCCGGTGTTCACGATCGGCCTGATCGGCCTGATGGCCGGCTCCTTCGCCGGAGGCTGGCTGGGCGATCGCTTCGGACGCAAGACGGCGATCCTGGCGTCTGCGCTGTGCTTCGGCGCGACCACGCTGGTGACGCCCTGGTGCACGACATTGGAGCAGCTGATGATCGTTCGCTTCATAGGCGGGCTTGGGATCGGCGGACTTCCGTCGGCGCTGGCGGCCCTGATCGCCGAAAGCGCGCCTGAACGGAACCGCGCCACCCTCACGCTTTGCGCCCTTGTCGGTATTCCGGTCGGCGGCTTCGTCGGGGGCTTCGCGGCGTCCTGGATGATCCCGCATTATGGCTGGCAGTCGGTTTTCCTCGCGGCCGGCATGTTCAGCCTCGCCGTTCTGCTGCTGGCTGCGCTGCTCATCCCGGAGTCGACTCATTTTCTGGCGCTGCGCCATATTCGAGGGCAACAGCTGGCCGATACCCTGAATCGCATCGACCCGAAGGGCGGATACCGGGTGAACGACGATTTCATTCTTCCGGAATCGGACCGGCAGGCCACGTCCCTCGCGAGCCTCTTCACCGACGGGCGCGGTCGCATGACGACCTTGTTCTGGATCGCTGAGATGGTCGAGCTCATGATTTTCTATGTGCTCGTGAACTGGACACCTACTCTCTTCCGGGAAACTGGCCTTCCGATCGAGACGGCCGTGCTCGGCACGGCGGCACTCAACATGGGCGCAATTCTCGCCACGATCGGGCTTGGGCCGATCTGCCGACGGTTCGGCGAGCAGCGTGTCACCGCAGCTACCTTCGTCGTGACACCTGTGGCGCTCCTTGTCATGGTCCTGGGAGCGGGACATCTGGCATCCATGATGATCGGCGTCTTCTTCGCTGGCGCCGGTTGCATCGGCGGTCAAGCGGCGGTCGTGATGCTGATGGCCAAGCGCTATCCCACTGGTATCCGCTCGATCGGGGTCGGTTGGGCGCTGACGGTGGGACGGATCGGATCGATCATTAGCCCGTCCGTGGTGGGCATTCCTCTCGCGATGGGATGGACCGCGTTCCAGATCCTCACGCTGCCGATCCTGCCTTCGCTGCTGGGCGCCCTGTGCATCGCGCTCGCCCGTCAGGGTGCGATCGATCGACCGGAGGGTGTGTCGGCGATTTCTCTTCCCCAGGCTTGATGACGATCACAAAGGACCATGGCCAGCATGACTGACAACGCCTCCCTTCCCTGCACCGTGAAGCAGGTGACGTTCGATCTGCTGCGCGGCTTCGGCATCGACACGGTCTTCGGCAATCCCGGATCCACCGAACTGCCGTTCCTGGACGCGTGGCCGAACGATATCCGCTACATCTTGGGCCTGCAGGAAGCGTCAGTCGTCGCGATGGCCGATGGTTATGCGCAATCAACCGGCAACGCGGCCTTCGTCAACCTGCATTCGGCGGCGGGGCTCGGCCATGCGCTCGGCAACATCTACACGGCGTTTCGCAACCAGACGCCGATGGTCATCACCGCCGGCCAGCAGGTCCGGGAGCTCTTGCCGATGCATCCCTATCTGTTTGCAGAGCAGGCGACGGAGTTCCCCAAGCCCTACGTCAAGTGGAGCTGCGAGCCGGCGCGCGCCGAGGACGTCCCCACGGCCATCGCGCGCGCTTATTACACGGCGATGCAAAAGCCGTGCGGCCCGACTTTCGTGTCGATCCCGATCGACGACTGGAACGTCGCCGCGCAGATGCCGCGCCTCCGCACGGTCGCCCGCGATGTCGCGCCCGATCCCGCCTTGCTGAAGTCGCTGGCCGAGGCGCTCGATCACAGCGAGCGTCCGGTGCTCGTCGTCGGACCACAGATCGATCAGGAGAATGTCTGGGACGCGACGGTGCGGCTCGCGGAGGCGACGAACGCCGCCGTCTGGATGGCGCCGTTCTCCAGCCGCGCCAGTTTTCCCGAGCGCCACCCTCTTTTTCAGGGCTTCTTGCCGGCCGCCCCTCGCGCCGTCGGGACAGCTCTTGAGGGCTACGATGCGGTCGTCGTGCTGGGAGCGCCCGTCTTCACGTTCCATGTGGCCGGACAATGCGATCTGTTTGTCCGCGACGTGCCGCTTTTCCAGATCACCGACGATCCAGGCGCCGCGGCCCGCGCCGCCATCGGCACGAGCATCATCGGCAGCTTGCGCCTGGGCCTCCCGGACCTGCTCGGCCTGATCCAGGCCCGCGACAGGCAACCGCCGCCGCGCCGGAAGATGCCGCCGCAACCGGCGCCCAGCACGCCAATCCGCGCCGAATACCTCCTGCATGTCCTGTCCGAAATCCTGCCGGAGCGCGCCATTGTCGTGGAAGAGGTGCCATCTCATCGTCCGGCTCTGCAGGATCATCTTTCCTTCGACCGTCCCGGCTCCTTCTACACGATGGCCAGCGGCGGCCTCGGTTTCGGACTGCCCGCCGCGGTCGGCTTCGCGCTCGCCGATCCCTCGCGGCGCGTGGTCTGCGTTGTCGGGGACGGATCGGCGATGTACTCCTTGCAGGGGCTGTGGACTGCGGTGCAGCACCGGGCGCCGCTCACGGTAGTCATCGTCAACAACCGCGGTTACGGCGCCATGCGTGCCTTCAGTCAGGTCCTCGGGGTGCGCAATCCTCCGGGCATCGATCTGCCCGGTCTGGATTTCGTCCATCTCGCGGCGGGGTTCGGCTGCCCGGGGCGTCGTGTCAGCCAGCCCGACGAGCTGAAGGATGCGTTGCGAGAGGCCTGCGCGACAACGGGTCCATGTCTCGTCGAGGTCGATGTGGACCCGCGGATTTCGCATCTATACGACAAAGCCGCGAAGGCCTGATGCCGTCTGTGACGCACGATGCCACGCTTCTGATCGACGGCGCACCACGAACGAGGGGTGGAGGACAGGGCAATCGCATTTGCATTTTCATTGCGCCCAACGTTCGGTGGCTTTGCCGAAGCAAGTATTTTTTGCCGCCGATAAGCGCAGATGAACGCGGATCGGTGCTCCAGACGTGACCAAAAGCGCGAA
>JAQGHW010000340.1 GCA_028291505.1 Rhodopila sp.
ATTGTGCACTGCAGCTCGGTGGCCGCGCTGGGGCAGATCGGCGACGGCACGCCGGCCGATGAGGCGACGCCGACCAACGAGGCCGATTTCGTCGGCATCTACAAGCGGTCGAAATATCTGGCCGAGAAGGCGGTGCTGGAGCTCGCCAGACGAGACGGCCTGCCGGTGGTGGTGGTCAATCCCGCCGCGCCGGTGGGACCGCGCGACATCAAGCCGACTCCGACCGGCAAGATGATCCGGGACGCGGCGGCCGGGCGGGTGCCAGCCTATATCGACACCGGGCTGAACATTGTCCATGTCGATGACGTCGCCGAGGGGCATGTGCTGGCGCTGGAGAAGGGCAGGGTGGGGGAGCGTTACGTGTTGGGCGGCGAGAATATGCTGCTGAAGGAGATCCTGGCCCTGGTCTCTGACGTGGTGCATCGTCGACCACCCAGGATCTGCCTGCCGGAGGCGGTGGTCTGGCCGGCGGCGCTGGTCATGGAGAAGCTGGCCAAGGTGACCGGAATCGCGCCGATGATGACGCGGGACCACCTGAAGATGGCGCGTAAGAAGATGTTCTATTCCTCGGCCAAGGCAGCCGCGGAACTGGGGTATCATCCGCGCCCGGTGCGATCGGCGGTGGAGGACGCGGTGGTGTGGTTCCGAGCGAACGGCATGCTGTCCAGATGACCGGTTTGGCGTTGATGGCGCTGTTGATCTGGATCTACCTGATCTTCGCGCATGGCATGTTCTGGCAAGCGGGGCCGGTGCTGCCGGTGGCTTATCCGATCGCGGCGCCCTCTGTCGCTTCCCCCTCTGTCGCTTCCCCCTCTGTCGCTTCCCCGTCTGTTGGCCCCCCTTTTGGTGCCCTCCCTTTTGGCGCCCTCCCGTTTGTTGCCATTGTCGTGCCGGCGCGGGACGAAGCACCGGTCATCGAGGCCAGCCTGCGATCGCTGCTGGCGCAGGATTACGGCGGGCCGTTCCGCGTGATCCTGACCGACGACAACAGCACCGACGGCACTGCGGAGATCGCTCGTGCGATTGGCGATTCCCGCCTGACCGTGATCGCCGGCGCGCCGCGTCCGGCGGGGTGGAGCGGCAAGCTATGGGCCGTGTCGCAGGGCATCGCGGAAGCCGGCAAGGCTGACCTGGTGCTGCTGACGGACGCGGATATCGTGCATGAATCCGCCCATCTTTCGTCTCTGGTTTCGAAGATAGATCGATACGGCCTTGATCTGGTTTCCGAGATGGTGAAATTGGCATGCGACAGTCAGGCGGAGCAGGTGCTGGTACCGGCATTCGTGTATTTCTTCCAGTTGCTGTATCCATTTGCCTGGGTGAACGACGGCCTGAAAGGAACGGCCGCGGCGGCGGGAGGGACGATTTTGATCCGGCAGCGGGCCTTGCAGCGCATCGGCGGGGTAGAGAGCGTCAGAGGGGCACTGATCGATGACGTGGCGTTGGCGGCGGCGGTGAAAAAGGGGGGGCGGATCTGGCTGGGCCATTCGGATCTGGCCCGGTCGGTGCGACAGTACCCATCGGTGGGCGACATCTGGCGCATGATCTCGCGCACCGCGTTCGTTCAGCTTCGTTACTCGGTGCTGCTGCTGTTGGCGACCGTTCTTGGCATGGCGTTGACCTGGCTGGTGCCTCCCGCAGCGGCCATTTTCGGGCATGGCCGAGCGTTCTGGTGCGGGCTGGCGGCTTGGATGATGCTGTCCGGGTCGTATCTTCCGACGTTGCAGCGGTTTGGCCGCTCCCCGCTTTGGGCGCCGTTCCTGCCGTTGATCGCCAGCTTCTACATGGCAGCGACGATCGGATCGGCTGTGAACCATTTCCTCGGCCGCGGGGTGGCCTGGAAAGGCCGGGCGTATCAAGGGGTTGTTGGATGAGCGTGCCGAGCGACCCCGGTGAGCTTAATGTCGAGACGTGGTCGGGAAAGGGCCGGCACGACGAGAATTTTCCCGTCGGGTCTCGGCTGATTGCCCGTAAATACCGCGAGCCGATCCATCGCTTCTATACGTTCGCCCGCAACGCGGATGACATAGCGGATTCCCCCTCGCTTTCCGCCCAGGACAAGCTTGCCCGTCTCAATGTCATGGAAGACGTCCTGCTGGGACGCAGTGCAACCGGTTCGCCGAGCGCGCTGGCCTTGCGCGGCAGCCTGGCCGAGACGGGTGTGACACCCAAGCACGCGACTGACCTGCTGCTCGCATTCCGCCAGGATGCCACCAAGCTGCGTTATTCGACGCTCGATGAGCTTTATATTTATTGTAACTATTCAGCCGTGCCGGTGGGTCGTTATGTGCTCGACCTGCATGGCGAAAATCACGTGTGCCACTCGCCATCTGACGCGCTTTGTATGTCGTTGCAGATTCTAAATCATATGCAGGATTGCGCGAAAGACTTCGCGGAGCTGGATCGTTGCTATCTGCCGCTGGCTCTGCTGGATCATTTTGGCGCCTCGGTCGACGATTTGCGTGGGGCGGCGGAGACGCCGGCGCTGCGTCGGGTGTTCGTCACGTTACTCGACCGGGTTGACCGGATGAACCACGCGGCTTCGGAACTTCCCGAGATCGTGCGCAACCCCCGCCTGCGGGTTGAAACCGGGATTATTGTTGGTCTGTCGACACGACTGGCCAAAAGACTGGTTCACAACGATCCGTTGGCAAAGCGCGTGAAATTGCGGAAGGTCGATGCGATTTTCAGCGTCATGTCAGCTCTGTTCTACATGATTTGACGGACTGATTTGACATGATGGCCCACGCTGACAAAGCCGCCTCTGGCGCGATCGGCCGGTCGACGCCGCTGGGCGTTGCGCGGCAGGACCTGGACGCCGTGGAAACGATCGTGCGCGCGGCAGGGACGTCGTTCTACCACGGCATGCGCATGCTTCCTGCGGACCGCCGCCACGCGATGTATGCGATCTATGCCTTCTGCCGCATCGTCGATGACATCGCGGACGAGGACGGGTCACTGGAAGAGAAACGTCTTGGGCTGGCGGTCTGGCGGGACAACATTGCCCGATTGTATCAAGGCCGCACCGAAGGACCTGTGACGCGTGTGCTGGCCGCGGCGGTGCCTCGGTTCCAGTTGCGGGCTGACGATTTCATCGCGGTCATCGACGGGATGCAGACCGATGCGGAAACCGTCGTGGTCGCGCCGGATATGGCCACGCTGGATCTTTATTGCGATCGTGTGGCGTCAGCGGTAGGGCGTTTGTCGGTCCGGACGTTTGGCGACGCATCGCCCGCAGCCGATCAGGTCGCCCATGCGCTCGGGCGAGCATTACAGTTGACGAATATTTTGCGGGATATCGAGGAAGATGCACAGCGGGGGCGGATTTACCTGCCGCTCGAATACTTGCGGGATGCCGGTGTGCTGGCCGATCCGGTGGCGATCCTGACGGCGCCCGGGTTGCCGGCGGTTTGCGATCGGCTGGCGACGTTGGCGCATGGCTATTTCCGGCAAGCCCGGGACGCGATGGACCAGTGTGATCCGGCGGCTATGAAGCCGGCGCGACTGATGGCGGCGACGTACGACTCGATCCTCTCGGTGCTGGAACGGCGCGGGTGGAAACGGCTTAACGAACGGGTCAGCTTGCCGCGATGGAAGAAACTGTGGCTGGCGTGCCGCTACGGGCTGTTTTAATGCAGTGATCACATCTTCGCGTGTGATTCCACTTGCCTTGCCACACTTCAGCGATGCAGAATGATGTCAGTCGATTAGGGTGAAAAGCTCACCCCGACTATTAGCTTGTTTGCGCCCCCACAACCCTCTCGGAGCACATGCTCGTGATTACTTCGTTCAAACGCCTGATCGCCGCGCTGGCATTTGTTTTGCCAGCGGCTGCCCTGGTTACGTCACCGGTCATGGCCGCGAGCCAGACCAAGTCAAAGCCGCACCACGTGGTGTCGGTTCACAAAGTTAGCTCACACAAGACGACCCACGCCAAGAAGATCTGACCGCGCCGGTTGCTCGCTATCGTTTTCTCTGCCTCTCCCGTTCGCGGGAGAGGTTGGTCGTGGTTTGAACCGAAGAACAACGCGTTCGAACGTTCCGCCTGGCGCGATTATGTTCTGGCGTTCGCTTCCAGCAGCGATCGCAGCCCAGCGAGAATCCTGGCGGGTGGCGGTGGACAGCCACTGATCGTCAGATCCACCGGGATCGACAAGCCAGTTCCTCCCAGGACCGCGTAGCTACCCTTGAAGACGCCGCCGTCGACGGCGCAGTCGCCCACCGCAACGACCCACTTGGGGTCCGGTGTGGCGTCCCACGCTTGCTCCAGGGCGGTCCGCAGGTTGCGGGTCAATGGGCCGGTCACCAGCAGGACATCCGCGTGGCGGGGGCTTTCCACGAAGCGCAGCCCGAATCGTTCCAGGTCGTAGAGAACGTTGCTGAGCGCGCGCAGCTCCAGTTCGCAGCCGTTGCAGCTTCCGGTATTGACGTGGCGTATCGCCAGACTACGGCCGAGACGCGTTTGTGCGGCTGCCTCCAGGCGTGCCGAGAGCGACTCGGTGGTTTCCGGGTCGACGGATCCGTCAGGGTCGATGGATTCGCCGGGGTTTGGGGGGCCGCCCCCTGTTTGCGGTGTTCGTGTCATCAGAGATCCATTCCGGATGCGGGCAGTGCGAACGAGGCACGAATGATGTCGGCATCATCGGCCGCGGCGTTTTCCAGCACGCGCTCGGCCAGCGGCCATAAGGCCCAGCCGGGGTCACGGGGAAACGCAGCGGCGATCTGACCGTGGTCGAGTCGCAACCAGTGCCAGACATCGCCGCGGACCGATTCGGCACAGGCGATCCCCTCCCCACTGACGTGCGGCAGCGCGACGGTTACCGGTCCGTCCGGCAACGCGTCGAGCGCCAGGCTGACGAGACGCAGGCTTTCCTCAATTTCGAAAATCCGAAGATGCTGTCTGGCGGCGGCGTCGCCATTGGTACGGACCGCGAGGCGTGGCGTCAGCGTGCCATAGCCGAGCGAAAGCAACGATCGCACATCGAAAGCACGTCCTGAGGCTCGGCCGACGACGCCGCCAACACCAAGTGATGCCGCCAGTTGCGCCCCCGTTCGGCCCAGGCCGGATAGCCGCGAGGACAGAACGGCGCCGTCATGAAGCCGGCGGACGGACTCCAGTTGCGAGGCGATCGCGCCCAGTGCGCGCAGGATGACCTCGGGACCGCCCTCGGCGATGTCGGTGGCAACGCCGCCGGGCACCACACAATCCATCATCAGGCGGTGGCCGAAAGCGGTTTCCGATGCCTGGAGCAGGGTTTCCCGGAGCAGCCCGCAACGGGTTCGCACGGTCTGTGCGTCCGCCAGCCGGCCGACCTCGGCAAGGTTGTCGAGGTGTGCGGCGATGCGTTCCACCTCCATCATGACGATGCGCAGCGCGGCGGCTCGGGGGGGCGCCCCGATGTCCATGGCGGATTCGGTCGCCTGGGCGAACGCGACCGAGTGGGCGACCGTGGCGTCGGCGGACAGGCGGGCAGCGAAGCGGGCCGCGGCGCGCGGGGATTTTCCGCGCATCAGCGTCAGGGTGCCCTTGTGGGTGAAGCCAAGCAGCGCCTCGGCGCGCTGGATGGTGGGGCCGTCCAGGGTCAGGCGAAGATGTGCGGCTTCGTCCAATCGGCCCCAGATCGGTCCATGGGGAAGGATCATGGCGCCGTCCTGGCCGGCCCCCGCCAGTAGCGGCGGTTCGCCAGCTGAACGGGCTTCCGGCCGAGTCGCCATCGGGCGCGCATGCGGCCAGGTGCCATGATCGAGCCACGGCCGCGCGTCGGTGCCACCCTCGGCTGCGTGGCCCCACAGGTCGTGGATCATCCGTTCGTACCATGCCGCGCCTGGCAGGAAGGGGGACAGTGCGGGGTAGCATCCGTTTTCGATTGGGGTTGAAACCGGGACGACCGTTAGTGCCGCCGGGTCCAGGAACAGGGCATGGGCCTGGGCGGTGTCGGCCCAATGGGCGAGCAGGATCCACTGTTCGGCCACCGATGCGTAGGCGAGGGCGGTCCAGCCGGCGTGGGGCAGGATATGGCGCAACCAGGGGCGGCAGATTTCGGCCTCCGCCGTACTGACGATGTCGCTCGCGGTCGTCATGTGACACCGGCCGTCAGGATGCGCCACCAGTGAACCAGGCCATTCGGGGCGAAGTAGCCGGCCAGGATGGCAAGCAGCAACGGCAGCCAGGCGATTGATGGAACCGTGGCCACGGATATGAAATCCGGGAGCTGCCTGGGAACGCTGGCCGACAAGATCGGGATCAGGGCGGCGCCGACGGGAAGCAGAAGCCACGGATTGTGGGCACTGAACGTAAGCACGACGAGGACCAGACCCGGGAATACGCCAAGCGGCGGGAGTCCCGCCAAGCCGGCGATCGCCAATGTCGCGACGGGTCCCACCGTGACCCTTGCGGCGGCGCGGGAAAGGATCAGCAGGATTAGCAGGACCAGCGCAGCGAAGCGTCCGTCGGCGTGCCCGATACAGATGGCCAGCGCGGCGATACTGGCTTGACTCAGTGTCAGCAGAGTCGTGCGGTGCGACCGGTTGGGGGTCGTCAGCAGCAGAGCGCAAGTCAACAAGCCTATGATGGCAAGGCCAATTCCCAATGCCTCGATGCTGAACGGCCAGGGTGTCTGGTTGGCGAGGCGCAGGATCAGGATCACCACCACGGCGGCAAGATCGGGAACGATCGCCGCGACCGTGGCGAAACCAGCGAACAAGCTGAAATAACCAAGGATCGATGGCGCCGCGGGCAACAGGAGCAACCCGAAAAGGCTGAGGCCGGTGGCGAGGAATGCCAGCACCGCGCTGTTCCAGCGGCGGGACATGGTCGGTAGCAACGCCATTGTCATCGCGGCGAGCACCGTCAGCCATTCGATGATCGGGTTCGGAGCGCATACCGCCAGGACCGTGAAGCCAGTTTGCAGCAGGGCCGAAGCTCGGCGGATCGGGCTCAGGGCGTGGCGCTTTTGCCTCACGCAGGAGCGCAGCACGCCGTCGAGACCGAGCAGCGGAGCGAAGATGGAGGCGAAGGAGTCGAGCGGGACGATCAGGGTCGCGGCGAATATCGCGAGGGCGAGGCAAACCTCGATCCAACCGAACCATGCGGCGGTGCTGGGAAGGCGGGGTCGCCAGGAGGCCGTCAGCCTTAGCGCCCAACCCGGGTTTCCGGGATTCGGCGATGATGCAATGGCTGGCACCAGCAAACCGGCGGCAAGTGGTAACGGCAGGACAAGGCAGGCGAGCGGCAGCAGCAAGGCCGCGGGAAATGATGCCGAGGACAGCACCGCCGGCTGGGCCACGAGGCAGCCGGCCAGTGCGAGGCCGTTCTGCGCTGCGACCAGGGCCGCGACCTGCATCAATGGGTGGGGCCGGGTCGTCGCGAGAAGCCCCGAAAGCAGGACAATCGCGGACGGCAGCGCGAGGCCAGCCTGGGACTGGCAGAGAATCGCCAACACCGCGCCGACGGCAATACCGAGCTTCGCGCCCCCGATCGGCGCCGTGTAAGAATGGAATATCGGCGTCTCACGGCGTAGCAGCCAGAATCCCGCGCCCAGCAGTAGTGGCGGCATTGCCATCAATGGCTGGTGCAGGATCACCGCCGTCACTGCCACCGCGATGGATTGGACGGCGAGCAGGATCGCGGCGGCGCTGACCTGGCCGGTCCGGAGCAAGGCGAAGCACATCACGAGCGCCACCCCCGCGCTGCCTTGGGCGAGCGCGGTCATGCGGTTCCCGTGCTGGCAAGGACCATGATGGTTGCGAGCAACGCCAACAGGGCCGCGACTCCGACCAGATCGTGCAGACCATGGCGCGGAACCCGGCCCAGCATCGTCTGGATCGTGGACAGGCCCAGGACGAATGCTCCGAGTTTGACGCCCCAGACCGCGAGGCCGATCAGCCACGCCAGCGGGCCGTTGTCGGCGTTCGCCATGCCGACCGGGAGAAACAGCCCGCCGATCAGGTCGATCCAGACCAGGCGCCGGAGCCATCCGGTCATTTGCGATATCGCCAGGTCGGTACCGCTGGCCATCTGGTCGAGCGCGCCGGCGGTGGCGCTTGCCCCGGGGGCACCTCCCTCGGGGGCACTTGCCTCGGCGAAGACCAGGGCCAGCATGGCGGTCAAGGCGACGGCAGAGGCGGCGGCTGGCAGCAGCAGGCCCTCGCGCTGCTGGCCGATGATCAGGTCGAGGTTAAAGCTGCCTCCGATCAGCGCGAGTGTCACCACGGCGAGCATCAGCGCGGGCTCTGCCAGGACGGCGCGCGCACTGGCGGTTTGGGCTGCCAGCCCGGGCAGGGCGGCCCCGGAGTCCAAAGCGGCAAGGCCGGCGGCGATGCGTGCCACGGTCAGCAGCGAGACGATGACCAGCACATCGGCCAATGGCGAGAGGGCCATCCCCAGGGTAAACGACGGCACCAGGGCGGCGGCTGACAGCGTTGCACCCAGACCGAGCGACGGCGCCAGCTGCGACATGACGGACACGCTGTCCACCGTCGCGGGGGTCTTGCGCGACAGGCGAACCAGATCACGCCAGGGCGACAGGATCGGCGGGCCCGATCGCCCACTCAGCCTCGCGTCCAGCCAGTCCAGCGCACCCGCGACGGTCGGCGCGGCAACGATCATCAGGCCGATGTGCAGGATCTGCGTGAGCAGCGACTCGATGATGATCATCCGGTCACCGCGAGAACCAGAAGCAGCAGGCCAAAAGCGGCCAGGATCAGCCACATCCCCGCGGTGGCGGAAGGCGCGCGGGGTGGTGCGAACTTCGCAAGCTTCGGGAGGACGGGCAGCTGCAGGTCGGGAAGGGGCGGTAGAAAGCCCTCGCCGATCGATTGCGCGGCCGGTTCGCCGAAGGGGAGGCCGACCGGCGGTGCCATGCCATCCGCCCAAAGACCGGCCGGCTTGCTCTCCTTGCGGGACCATCGCGGAATCAGCATCGCGGCACCGGTCGTCAGCGCCAGCAGTGCGAGCACGGGGAGTGCCAGGTAGCTCGGCGAGGCGGAGGAAGGCACCAGCAACGCGAGTCCAATGCGGGCCCCGGGCGGGCCTCCGGTTAAAGCCTGGATCGCCGGGTTGCCCAGCAGCCAGAGGGCTGGTCCCGGCAGAACGCCCACCAACACGGACAGCGTGGCCAGAATCAGCAGGATGGTTCGGGAGGGTGACGTGGTTTCCCGTGCGCCGGCGCCTCGCGGGGTACGCGGCCTACCGAGGAGCGCTATGCCGATGAGACGAACCGAGGCGGCGGTGGCCAGGGCGGCGGACAGTGCGAGAGCAGCCCCGATCAGCGCCAGGGGAAGCTGAAACAACAGGCCGCCGGTGCGGGGAGCGGACAGGATGGCCTCAAACATCAGCCAGAGGCTGGCGAAACCGAGGCCCGGCGGTACCGCGGACAAACCCAACAAGCCGGCTGCGAGCGCGGCGGAGGATGCCGGCATCGCGTGGATCAATCCGCCGAGGCGGGACAGGCGGCGGGTGCCGGCACTCGCGCCGATCGCATGGACGGAGAGCGATGCCAGGACGCCCGCGACACTGCCGCCGACCGCGGACAGGAAGGCGGCGGCCAGCGCGAAGGCTTCCGCCGCGGGCAGGTCCGCCGCGCGTGCGATCAGGGCGAGGCCGATACCCGCCATCGCCAGTCCGCCCTGGCGTCGTGCCAGGCAGGCGACCGATCCGTCGATGTCCGGGTGTCTGGCGGCGTGCCACCCCTCGATGACGGCGATGGCTCCGCCTGCCAGGAGCAGGACGAAGCCCCACCCGGTCTGCGTGGCGGCGCCCGCGAGATCGGCGTTCAGCCGCAATAACAGGTAGGATCCGGATGGGATGAGAACGCCGGCGGTCAGGGCATCCCGGGTCCAGCAACGCTCCGCGGAGCCGCCGCGGTTCAGGGCGATAACGGCGGCGAATGTCAGTGCGGCGGCGACCGAGGTGTGGTTTGGATCGACCGGCGCGGCCCGGATGGCATCGAAAGCGGGGGCGAAGCCGGACGGAGTCAGCAGGCACGTGGCGGTCAGCAGGAGAAACGGCACCAGGGCTGCGATCTGGATGCGGCGGCTGGATTGGGGGAAGTAAATGGCGCCGCACATGATGGCGAGGCCGATTGCCAGGGTTACGCCATCCGCGGCCAGCAGCGACAGTGCCGTTCCTGAAAGACAGATTGCCGTTATCCTCACCGTGGCGGTCCGGGGCATCGGGATCGTGGTC
This sequence comes from Rhodopila sp., assembly GCA_028291505.1. Taxonomy (GTDB): domain Bacteria; phylum Pseudomonadota; class Alphaproteobacteria; order Acetobacterales; family Acetobacteraceae; genus Rhodopila. The sequence goes on from JAQGHW010000340.1 coordinate 10,187, forward strand.
TCCTGAAACGCCGCGATCGCGGTGCCGGCCAGGAACGCGATGATCAGGAAGAATGCCGACAGCGGATTCAGGGCGAGATGCAGCGAGAGACCCGGCGGTCCGATCGGAAGGTCCAAAGTTGTTTCCGGGGCCCGCAGGATCAGCGATGGCAGGCATAGCAGCGTGCCCAGACCGCTGAACATGGTCGCCAGGAATGTCGATCCCGCGAGCGGCAACATGGCGGCACACGCCCCCAGCAGAAGCAGGGCGACGGCATCTATGGCCAGGAAAAGGAGGATCGGATCGCTCACCGGCGACAGGGTATCACCGCGCGCCGGATTCGGGAGGCGGTCAGCGATTGGTGAACAGGAGAGGTTATCGGTTCGGTCGCCCGGTTTCTGGCCGCCCGGGATCCGGGTCGCCCGGGACCCTGGTTGACGGATGCGTTCGGGGAGACTGATGCTGGGACACGAAACGGCCGGCGATGGCCGAACGGGGGGGAGGTCGCGGCCATGGCGTCGGACGCAGTTGTTTTCGTGAATCTGCCGATCCGGGCAATCTTTTTACCAGTCGGCCGGCAAATCGCGGGACCGGCGATGGGCGCATTCTGCTCATGACGCTCAGCTTCCGCGCTGCCGTTCTGTCCGCGCCGGGCGAGAAGCTTCGGGTCGAGACGGTCGAGACCGAGGCACCACAGGCTGGCGAGGTGCTGGTTCGGATTGGCGCGGCTGGGCTGTGTCATACCGATCTGGAAGTGATCGAAGGCCAGTTGGTCTACCCAATGCCGATCGTGCTGGGGCATGAGGCCGCCGGCACGATCGCGGCCGTTGGTCCCGGCGTCGATCCGGGACGGGTTGGCGAGCGGGTGGTGCTGTCGTGGAACCCGCATTGCGGGCGGTGCTTCCATTGCGAACGCGGTCAGCCGATCCTGTGCGATAAATATGTGTCGCAGGGGCCTGCGGCGGTGGCGTTCGATGGCACGACGCGGTTGAGCCTCGGCGGGCAGCCCGTGCGCACGATGATGCACATCGCGGCCTTCGCCGAATATGCCATCGTCACCGATGCCTGTGCGGTCGCGATTCCGGCCGAAATGCCGCTGGACCGTGCCTGCCTGCTCGGTTGCGGCGTACTGACCGGCGTCGGGGCTGCGACCCGGATCGCAAGTTTGCGCTACGGCGATACGGCGATGGTGATCGGCTGCGGCGCGGTCGGGTTGTCGGCGGTGCAGGGGGCGAGGTTCGCGGGCGCGTCACGGATCATGGCGGTGGATCTGGATGATTCGAAACTGGCGATGGCCCGCGATGTAGGCGCGACCCATACGGTGAATGCCCGCGTCGACGATCCGGTAGCGGCGGTGCGTGCGATTACCGGCGGACGCGGGGCGGATTGCGTGCTGGAGGCGGCGGGGAACCAGGTTTCGTTGCGTTTATCAACCGAAGCCTGCCGGGTGGGTGGGGAAATCGTCTGGCTCGGCAAGGTCGGGGTGAACCAGGACGTGTCGTTCCGGTGGGGTGCGCTGATGGGCGAGAAACGAATTACCCGCTCGAGCTACGGTGGGGCGCGGACCGCGACGGATTTCCCGGCGTTGGCCGTGTCGTATCTGCGGGGGGATCTTCGGCTGGATGGTCTGATAACGCAACGGATTGCACTGGAGGAGATCAACCGCGGGTTCGACGACCTGAAGGCGGGACGGTCGATCCGTTCGGTTATCGTGTTCGGAGAGGCGGCATGAAGACCTATGAGGGCGAGCGCACCCTGCGCGGGATCAAAGTGACGGTGGATGGGGTGGCACTGCCGCCTCGGATGGATCTGCATTGTTTCAACAAGACCGGGTTCGAATGGACCTATGCGGGCCCCGGGCCACGGCAGTTGGCGCTGGCGCTGCTGGCGGATCATCTCGGCGACGATGCGAGGGCGCTGGGGTTGAGCGAGGGGTTCATGCGGCACGTGGTGGTGTATCTGGACAACGCGTGGTGTCTGACCTCGGTGGATATCGATGAGGCGCTGGCCGAGATGGGGTGAGGGAAAAGCCGGGGCCAAAGTTCCGGCCCCGGCGTGTCTTCACTGTCCTGCTTGTGCCTCGCGGGCGGGTATATGCTCCAGCCGCCGGTCATGTCCGAGCACCAGGACGATCGAGGCCGACATGATCGGGCCAAGCGCGATCGCCATCAGCGCGTACATGAAACTGCCTCCGGTCGCATCCTTGATCAGCCCGAACAGATAGGGCCCGAAGAACCCGCCCAGGTTCCCCAGCGCGTTGATCAGAGCGATCCCGCCGGCTGCCGCGGTGCCTGACAGCATCGCCGTCGGTAGGCTCCAGAAGGTCGGACCGGTGGAGGACTGGCCCATCGCGGCGATCACCAGCGTCGTCATCGTCAAGACCGGATCGGTCATCAGGGCTGTAGCGATCAGGCCCGCCGCGCCGATCGAGTAGGCGATGGCGACGTGGCGGGGCCGTTCGCCGGTGTGGTCTGAATGGCGGCCCCACAGCACCATCGCCCCGGCGGCGAACACGGATGGGATGGCGTTGATTACGCCGGTCATGCCGAAGCCCGCGGCCAGGCGATGCACGATCTGCGGTTGAAACAAGGCGATGCCATAGCCGGCGAAGGTGCCACCGAAATACACCAGGCTGAGCAGCAGCACCCGTTTGTCGGTTAGCGCCTGCCTCAGGCTGAAGTGCCTTATCGCTTCACGCTGGGATCGTTCGGCATCCAGCCTTGTGCTCAGCCAGTCGCGTTGTTCGGCGGTCAGCCAGTGCGCCTGCGATGGCCAATCGGTCATGTAGAACCAGAACGCCACGCCAAGAACGACTGCCGGCGCGGCCTCCAGGATGAACAGCCACTGCCAGCCGGCGATGCCCATCCATCCGTCGAGGTCGAGCAGGACGCCCGATACCAGCGAGCCCAGGATGTTGGACAGCGGGATCGCGGCCATGAACATGCCCACGATGCGGGACCGGTAGTAGGAGGGAAACCACCACGTCAGATAGAGGATGATTCCGGGGAAGAATCCAGCTTCGGCGATGCCCAGCAGGAAGCGCACCGAATAGAACGACACCGGACCGGTGATCAGTGCGGTGCAGGCGGAGATGAGGCCCCAGGTCACCAGAATCCGAGCGATCCAGCGCCGTGCGCCGACTTTGCTGAGCAGGACGTTACTGGGGACTTCGAAGATGAAGTATCCGAGGAAGAAGATCCCGCCACCGAAACCATAGACCGCCGACGTGAAACCGAGCGCCTTGTTCATGGTGAGGGACGCGAAGCCGACATTGACCCGGTCGAGGTAAGCAACGAAATAGCAGGCCATCAGCAGTGGCAGCAGCCTGCGCGTGACGCGTGCGATGGTCTGGCGTTCCAGATCGCTGATCTGATTGGTCAGCCCGGCACGCGTTGGCGTTTCATCCATGGTCGTATCCCCTGCATGGCCGGGAAGTGGGCTTCCCTGGCGATTGGGCGCGATGGTAGCAGGTTGGTGGAGAAGCGCGAGAGGCTGGCATTTCCCGACACAACGGCAATAGCAACGGTGCTCCCGGGCAAGGCAAAGGGTAATCAGTATAGCTCGGCGCGGAAAATGGATGATCGCCGTGATCGTTCTTTATCCATAGTTGGCCTGGCATGTGGTAGAAGAATGACCGGGCTGTCCTTAACGGGTCACATAAGTAAAGATCCGGGTCGATCCGTCCGGCTGCTTCTCACGGTATACGCCCTGGATTTCGTTCTCAAAGCCGGGGAACAGGTTGGACCCGCGCTCGAATACTTTCAGATAGTCGATCATCGGCTGAGCGCGCTCATCCAGCCGCTCGCCGGGGACGACCGTGGCGATACCGGGAGGATAGACCACCCACAGGGTCGTGGCGATGCGCCCGGACAGTTCGTCGATCGGCAAGTAGTCCACATCATTCTTCACCAGCCGACGAACCGCTTCCTGCGGACGCATCGCCAGCGTAGGAAAATGCTGAGGGCGGAACTGGCGGCGTTGCAGACCGCTGGTATCCTGATCGCGATAGAACGCGTGCATTTGCCGGCAGAGGTCACGCAGGCGCATCCCGCCGTACCGCTGGGGACGTCTGCGCACGAATTCCGGGATGACTTCCTCCAGCAGGACGTTATCGTCGTGCAACCGCTTGAAGAATACCAGCGCGCTGAGCAGGGTCCCGGCCTTGCTGGATTCCACGCCTGGCGTCAGCAGGAACAGGATGCTGTTGAGGTCATTCTTCTCCGCGACGATCCGGTTTTCCCGCAGATACTGGACCACGACCGGTGCCGGAACGCCGTGTTCCGTATAGGCCCCGGTCTGCCGGTCGAAGCCCGGGGTAAGCAGGGTCAGCTTGTTGGGGTCGGTCATGGCGTAGCCGGGCGTGACGTGTCGATAGCCGTGCCAAGCCGCCCCGGGTGCGAGCTGCCAATACCGAGAGTCGGCCGCGAGATCGTTGGTCGGCACGTCCTCCCACTTCGTCGTCACCCCTTCGTGTTCGACCGTGTCGGGCACGAACGGATCGAAGAACCACCCGCGTTCCGGATCGGTTTCGTTTGCTTCGAACTCTTGCGTGATCGCCCGCAGTTTCTTGCGCAGCTCGATGCCCAGCCGGATCGTGTCATCCCATAGGACTTCGCCCTGCCGCCCCTTCATCATCTGGGCGCCGACGTCGAGCGAGGCAAACAGCGGATAGAACGGCGACGTGGAGGCGTGCATCATGAACATCTCATTGAACCGGCGATGTTCGACGCGGCGGCGCTGGCCGGCGATATGCGAGTCCTTCACATGGATCTGGCTGGCCTGGCTGAAGCTGGACAACTGCTTGTGGGTGGATTGGGTGGCGATGATTCCGGGATGGCCGGCGCCCAGTCCGTCCAACCCCATGGCGAAACGTCCCCGATAGATCGGGTGGAACTTCATGAAGCCGGCCCACGCCTCATCGAACAGGATATAGTCGCACAGCGGTCCGAGTTTTTCGATGATCGTCTGCGCGCTGTAGATCGTGCCGTCGTAGCTGCATTGCTCGATCACGGCCACGCGGAAGGGGCGCTGCCGGCGCCACGCTTCGGGATCGGTGATCAGGGGATGGCTGCGGATCTTTTCGCGGATCGTTTCTTCGTCCAGCGCATCGTAGTCGATCGGGCCGATCAGTCCGTGGGCGTTCCGGTCAGCCTCCAGGAACACCGGGATGGCGCCGCCGAGGTACAGCGCGCCGTGGTGGGCGGCCTTGTGGTTGTTGCGGTCGAACAGCACCAGGTCGTCCTCGGTCACCAACGACTGCAACACGATCTTGTTGGACGACGAGGTGCCGTTGAGCACGAAATAAGTCCGTTCGGCGCCGAAGATCTTTGCCGCCTCCTGCTGTGCGGCGAGGGCGGGGCCTTCGTGAGTCAGAAGGTCGCCCAGGTCGAGCACGGAGTTGTCCAGATCGTCGCGAAACACCGCCTCACCCAGGTGCTGGAAGAAGATGCGGCCGATCGGGCTGCGGGCATAGAAAACACCGCCGTTGTGTCCGGGGCAGGTCCACAGCTGGTTGCCTTCCTCCGCGTAGTCGACCAGCGCGCCGAAGAATGGCGTTTTCAGGGTTTCGGCGTATTGGCGCAGGCGGCTGATCAGGTTCTTGGCGATGAAGTCCGGCGTCTCCTCGGCGAGGAACACGTAGCCGTCGGCCTCGCGCAGCACATCGACGGGGATATCTTCCAGCCGGTGGTGGCGGACCAGGATGATGATCGGCATGTCCAGGCCACGCTTGCGGATCAGCGTGACGAGGCCGGCCATCTTGCCCTGCGGCCCGCGCTTGCCCCAGTCCAGCAGGACACAGCCGACGGCGGCATCGGTCTGGATCACCAATTCGGCATCGTCGACCTTGCGCGCCTTCATCACGCCGTAGCCGTCGCGCTCGATCTCCTCGGTGATCGCCTGCAGGCGCTGGCCTTCCAGGTCGGCGGGGTCGAAAGCCGGGGCGCAGATCAGGAACTTGAAATGGCGGGAATATTCCACGGATTGTTCTCCGGTTCTGGCGGCGGGCGCCTCTTACCACCGAAACCGTCGGAGGGCGCCATCTGCTCCTGTCCGGTTCGGACGGGGCGAACGGCTCAAGGCCGCTCGAAGGTTCCGGTCAACCGGCCTCTGGCGAGCGCGGATTTTGCGATGCCCGCGATCGCCGAACCGAGGTCCGGAACCGTCGGACCGCTCAGCCGCCCGGCCAATGCGAAGATCTGGAAAATGTAGCGATGCGGGCCGTGACCTTGCGGGGGACGTGGACCGGCATACCCGATCCTGCGAAACGAGCCGCGTCCAAGCTCGATCGTCGGATCCTTGCCGAACGCGAGCATGCCTTCGCCGACACCATCCCGTTCTGCGGGGATAGCTGCGACCAGATGCGTCACCGGGCGAGGCAGTGGCGCGTCCGGGTCCTGCATGATCAAAACCAGTGTCAGTGTTCCGGCCGGGATATTCGACCAGGCCAGCGGCGGCGAGATGTTTTCGCCGACGCCGGTGCCGGCGTACCGCTGCGGCATTGGCGCGGCCTCGGCAAAGCCAGGGCTGCTGAGGAGAATGGTTGCGGGGATGTCGCGGAGCCGCCGGTCGCTCCACGCCAGATGGCGGTCTCCCGCGCGGATTGGGCGCAGCAGCCGCCCGATGGTACGTTCCAGGGTCATGCGGGCTCACGATAGCAATCGGTTGGGAAATGTAACAGCACCATCTGCTGCAGGCGTTGGACGGGCGTGCGAGGTTCCAAACGAGGACGAGGGGCTTGAAACATACCACTGATATGTTAGTGTGGCGCGCACCAAGACCAGGAGACGCCCGATGATGTCAGCCCGCCAGGCGGCCTTCCGAGCCGCTTATCGCGCCCAGATCGCCCCGGCCTATCACGGCCTGATCCATGTCGCATTGATCTATCTGATCGGCGGTTCGGCCTTGTGGTATGCCGCCCAGCATATCCACGCCGCGACCCTGGCCGAGTGGGCTGTCGTCCCCGCCGTCGTGGTGCTGGCCAACATGTTCGAATGGTTCCTGCACGCCCAGGTCATGCACCGGCCGCGGCCCGGGCTGATGGGGATCTACAACCGCCATACCCTGGCGCATCACCAGTTCTTCACCCAGGAGGCGCCGTATCACGACACCACCCGTGACTACCGGATCGTCTTCTTCCCACCCTACGCCCTGATCGCGTTTCTGGTGATGGCCTCGGTGGGTGGGTTCGTTCTGGCTGCGCTCTGGTCGGCCAACGCTGGTTGGTTCATGGTCTGCACGGCGGCGGGCATGTACATGAACTATGAGTTCTTCCACTGGTGCTGCCATGTCGAGGACGACCGGGTGCTGCGTCGACTGCCGTTCATCAACACCATCCGGCGTCATCATATCGCGCACCACAACACCGCGATCATGATGAACCGCAATATGAACCTGACCTATCCGTTCTCTGACTGGCTGTTCGGCACCAGCGACCTAAACCGAGGCCTGTTCGGGCACTTATTCAACGGCTACGACACGCGCTTCATCCGGCACGATCTGCCGAAAGTGCGATCCGGCGCGCGGTCGGCGCCCGTGATGGCCGGGGAATAGACCGTGGCCATTACGATACGGGACGCCGAACCGCGCAAGCGTAACATTGCCTCCCTGGTCGGCGGCGTGGTGATCGCCATCGGTTGCTTCGTGTTGTGGTTGTTGGTCGCGAGCGAACTGACGCAAGGGCCTCCGAACCTGCCGCTGGTCGTGTGCGGGGTGGTGGTGGCGCTGGCGATCGGCTGCTGGATCCGGCTGGCCGATCTGTAAGTGCGGACGTGGACAGCCTGCCCAACGACGACGAACTGCTGCCCGCCGATACGCTGACGGAAAAAGCCTACCGCGCGCTCGAGGAGGAGATCGTGACGCTGCGCATTCCGCCGGGCGCGGTCGTATCCGAGGCGATCCTGAGTCGCCGGCTGGGTGTTGGCCGCACGCCGGTGCGGGAAGCGCTGCAACGTCTGGCGCGCGAGTGGCTGGTCGTCATCATGCCCCGTCGGGGGATCGTGGTTTCCGAGATCGACCCCATCCGCCAGCTTCGGGTGCTGGAAGCGCGGCGGGAGATCGAGCGTTTCCTCTCGCGTTCGGCCGCCAATCGGGCGACGGACGTGCAACGGGTTCAGTTCCGGGAGATCGCGGCCGGGATGGATGAGGCAGCGGCGCGGGCTGACGATATCGCGTTCATGCGGCTGGACCGAGAGTTCAACCTGCTGGTGCTGGACAGCGCCGGCAACGAGTTCGCCGCCGCGGCGATGAGCCAGATGAACGGACTTTCGCGGCGGTTCTGGTATGTGCATTACAAGCAGGTCGCCGATTTGCCGCTGGCCGCGCGGCTGCATGCGGATATCGCGCGCGCGGTCGCGGATGGCGATCAGGATGCGGCGGGGCAGGGGTCGGACGCACTGGTGGGGTATATCCAGGCGTTTGCGCGGGCGACGATCGGGTGAGGGTTTCGGCGATCCAGTTACGAACGATGCTTGCGCGCATCAATCAAGCGTCAGGCTGGGCTCGCTATGTCGCCAGCTCGGCTCCCACCAAGCCGCGCGCGAAATCCCCCGCGTCGAACGGCCGGAGATCGCCGGCTTTCTCGCCCACACCCACGGCGTGAACTGGCAGGCCAAACGTTTCTGCAAGTGCTACGACGATCCCGCCCCGGGCACTGCCGTCCAGCTTGGTGACCACAAGGCCGGTGACGGCCACCATCTCCTTGAACACTTTCACCTGTTGCACCGCGTTCTGTCCGGTTGTCGCGTCCAGCACCAGTAGAACCGAGTGCGGCGCGGTCGGATCCTGCTTGCGCAACACGCGGATGATCTTGGCCAGTTCATCCATCAGCGCGGCCTTGTTGTGCAGCCGCCCGGCGGTGTCGATCAGCAGCACATCCGCGCCGTCGGTTTTCGCTTTCGTCAGCGCATCGAACGCCAGACCGGCCGCGTCCGCGTTTGGGGCGCCGGAGACGACGGGCGTGCCGGTGCGGTCGCCCCAGATCTGCAACTGCTCAACCGCGGCGGCTCGGAACGTATCGCCGGCGGCCATCACCGCGCGCTTGCCTTGCTCTCTGTAGGTCTGTGCAAGCTTGCCGATCGTCGTCGTCTTGCCGGTGCCGTTGACGCCGACGACCAGGACCACATGCGGCTTGCGTGCCGGATCGAGTTCCAGCGGCCGAGCGACAGGGGCCAGAATCAAGGTGATTTCCTCGGCGAGGGCCTGCTTGATCTCCTCGTCGGTCACTTCCTTGCCGAAACGGCTGCGGCGGAACGCGGCGATGACCCGGCGTGCTGCCTCGGTGCCGAGGTCGGCGGAGATCAGCAGTTCCTCCAGCTCCTCCAGGGCTTCGTCGTCGAGCCGGCGTTTCCGGAAGACCGCAGTGATGCCGCCGGACAGCTTCTGCGTGCTGCGGGACAGGCCTTCCTTCAGCCGCGAGAAAAAGCCGCCGAGGGCCATCAGGCCGCCTCCGCCAGCAACAGATCATCCGTGGACCCGGTTACTTTCGCGCGCACCAACAGGCCGGGTGCTGACAGTTGCGCCAGGCGTACGGGGGCAAAATGCTCGGTGTGGCCGGACTGATCTGCCTCGGTCAGCAACGAAACCATATGGCCGATCTGACTGGTAAAGAAGCGACTGGCCTCGCGCTGGCCGGCTTCGCGCAGGGCGGCGGCACGTTGCTTGCGGATGGGCCTGGGCACGGCGGGCATGCGCGCAGCCGGCGTGCCGGGGCGCTCACTGTATGGGAACACGTGCAGATAGGGCAGGGCGGCCTGCTGCACGAACCGCAGCGTCTCGTCGAACAGAATGTCGGTCTCGGTTGGGAAACCGGCGATGAGGTCGGCGCCGATCGCGATGCCGGGGCGCAGGTCGCGGGCCCGGTGGATAACCGCCATTGCGCCGGCGCATAGATGGCGGCGGCGCATGCGCTTGAGGATCAGGTCGCTGCCGGCCTGTAGCGACAGATGCAGATGCGGCATCAGCCGCGGCTCCTCGGCGATCAGGCGCCACAGATCGTCGTCGATCGCGGCCGGATCGATCGAGGACAGACGCAGTCGGGGCAATTCCGGGACCGCCAGCAGCAGGCGGCGGATCATCTGGCCGAGCGAGGGTGCGCCAGGCAGGTCGGGACCGTAGGACGCGACATCGACGCCGGTCAGCACGACCTCCTGGTATCCGCCGGCGACCAGGGTGCGCACCTGATCGGCGATCACGCCGATTGGCACGGACCGGTTGGGACCGCGGCCAAACGGGATGATGCAGAAGGTGCAGCGGTGGTCGCAACCCTGCTGCACCTGCACGAACGCCCGCGCCCGGCTGGCGAATTCGGTGACGAGATGCGCGGCTGTCTCACGCGCGGCCATGATGTCGGATACCGCCGATCCCGCGCCGGGCAGCCAGCTTTCCGGCTTCAGCTTGTCGTCGTTACCGAGCACTCGGTGCACGTTGGGCAAGGTGGCCCAGGCGGCCGGATCGATCTGTGCCGCGCAACCGGTGACGACGATGCGGGCGTTCGGGCGTTCGCGGGCGACGCGACGGATGGCCTGCCGCGCCTGCCGCTCGGCCTCGGCGGTCACCGCGCAGGTGTTGACGATAATTGTCTGGGTGCCAGGTTGGGACGCGGAGAGGCCGCGCATGACCTCGCTTTCGTATGCGTTGAGGCGGCAGCCGAAGGTCAGGATGTCGACGGTCATGGCGGGTCGACCTGACCGGTGAACGCGGTGGCGACCGGGCCGGTCATCAGCACGTGGCCGTCGTCCCGCCATTCGATTTCCAGGGTGCCACCGTCGAGGATCAGCATCGCCTGGCGGTGGGTCAGTCCGCGACGGTGGGCGTTGACCAGGGCCGCACAGGCGCCGGAGCCGCAGGCCAGTGTGAGTCCGGCGCCGCGTTCCCAGACCTTCAGCCGGATCGTCCGCGGATCGATGACCTGGGCGAAACCGATATTGGCGCGCTGGGGGAAAATCGGATCGTGTTCCAGCTTCGGACCGCGAGTGGCCACGGGTTCGGCATCCAGGTCAGCGACGAAGAATGTCGCATGCGGGTTGCCCATGCTGGCGGCGGCTGGATGACCAGGCAGATCGAGCCGCAGTGTGTCGGTTGGCCTGGCCAGGGGTATTTCAGTCCAGTCCAACCGCGGTTCCCCCATATCCACCTGGATGAGGCCGTCAGGACGGCGGGTTGTCGCCAGATCTCCCGCGATGGTGCGGATGGTTACGTCGCCATGCCCGGTTTGCCGCATCAGGATGTCGGCGACGCAACGCGTGGCATTGCCGCAAGCGCCGGCTTCGGAACCATCCGGATTGTAGATACGCATAACCGCGTCGACGGTTTCGGCTTGCTGGATGACGATAAGCTGGTCGCACCCGATCCCTCGGTGCCGATCGGCGAGAGCGGCGATCTGACCCTGGCTCAGGCCGAGCGCCCGGGCGCGCTCGTCAAGGATGACGAAGTCGTTGCCGCAGCCATGCATCTTCACGAACGGGATGATCATGAGCCGCATATAGAGCATGATCGGGCTGGGCGGAACGTCCGGAGCCCGATTTGTGGCTGGAGTGGCGCGATGACCCCGTGTGATTTGCGAGGGCCGCAGCCGGGAAGGGGATCTGGATACTGACGGATCGCCGAGATAGCCGCGGCGTCATGCTCGTCGCATCGGCCGGCGAGGACGTGACAGAGATTGCCGCCGGGGAGGTAACGCCGTGAGCGCTACCCCTTTTGGGGCGCAACAGCGGGTTTCAGGCGGCGGGAGCCAGGCGCGGGACCCGCAGCGGTTCAAAGCCCGGGGTGAAGCCTTCCTGCGGCGCGACCTCGCGGATCATGTAGCCGCGGCCCCAAATCGTTCCGATGATCCCGTCGGCGCCGGCCCGGGCGAGCTTTTTTCGCAGTTTGCATACGAAAACGTCGATGATCTTAACCTCCGGTTCATCCATCCCGCCGTAAAGATGGTTCAGGAACGCTTCCTTTGTGAGGACCATCCCCTTGCGCAGAACCAGCAACTCCAAGATCGAATATTCCTTGCCGGTCAGGTGCACGTCCCTGCCATCAACCGTCACCTCCCGGCTGTCGAGGTTCAATTCCAGGCGGCCGAAGCGCACGGTCGGCTGGCTGAAGCCTTTGCTGCGGCGAACGATCGCCTGCATCCGTGCCAGTAATTCGGCCTTGTCATATGGTTTAGTGATAAAGTCGTCGGCGCCGAGGCTCAGGGCCTTGACCCGTGCTTGCGGCATGGTCAGGCCGGACAGGATCAGGACCGGCGTGTCGTTGCGGGAGACCCGCATGCGGCGGACGACCTCGAAGCCCTCAATGTCCGGCAGGGCGAGATCGAGCAGGACTATGTCGTACTCGTAGTGGCGCAGCAGTTCGAGAGCGTCTTCACCACTGTCGGTCTGGTCGACGACCGCACCGGCCGCCTTCAGCATCAGTGTGATGCCGCGCGCGGCGATCAAATCCTCTTCGACGAGAAGAACACGCACGGGGCTTTCTCCTTAACAAAACATGAATGAACGTATACCACCATAGCGTGTCTTTGGCCAACATTTTCTCTACGAATGGATGTATTTTTTGCTATATATGAACTAATCAGGCAGATGGGAATGCGAATGTATGAAGAACACATGAGTTATTTGGATTTGTAAGTGTTAATAAGAGAATACAATCTCACGGAACGGGTAAATGCCTGCAAAGCCCACTTCCGCCACACCGAGATGGCCCAGATCAGCGGCACCGTTACCAATCTTCTGGGTCTTGTCGTCGAGGTGGAAGGACTGACCGGCCTGGCCGCCATCGGCGATCGGCTGGTCCTTCGTACCCGCGACGAACGGCTTATCCCGGCCGAGGTGATCGGGTTCCACGACTCAGCCCTCCGGGCGATGGCGTATGGGTCGCTGGACGGGTTGGCGCACGGTTCAAAGGCGGTCCTGCAAGATGCGTCTCATGCCATGCTCGATGTTGCATCGTCCTGGCTGGGCCGGGTCATCGACCCGCTGGGGAACCCACTCGACCAGGAGGGCACCCTGTTCGGCGGGCCGACGCCGAAGGCGACACGCAGCGCACCGCCCGAGGCCACGTCGCGCGCCCGCCTTGGTCCGCGGATCGACCTGGGCGTGCGCGCGCTGAACTGCTTCGCCACCTGCCGGCAAGGTCAACGGCTCGGTCTGTTTGCCGGTTCCGGTGTCGGCAAATCGACGCTGCTGTCCATGCTGACGCGCGGCACCGAATGCGACGTGGTGGTCCTTGCCCTGGTGGGCGAGCGCGGCCGGGAGGTGCGGGAGTTCATCGAGAACGACCTTGGTCCGGAAGGGCTGGCGCGTTCGGTGGTGATCGTCGCGACCTCGGACTCGCCGCCGTTGATGCGCCGTCAGTGCGCCTACACCGCGATGACGGTGGCCGAACATTTCCGCGACCAGGGCTTGTCGGTCCTGTTACTGATGGACAGCGTGACCCGCTTTTGCCTCGCGTTGCGTGAGATAGGTCTGTCGTTGGGTGAGCCGCCGGCGACGCGAGGCTATCCGCCCAGCGTGTTCGCGGAACTGCCGCGCCTGCTGGAGCGGGCTGGTCCCGGTCCGATGCGGCCGGACGGCAGCGCCGGGCACATCACCGGGCTTTTCACCGTCCTGGTCGAAGGCGACGACCCAAACGAGCCGGTATCGGACGCGGTCCGGGGCATCCTGGATGGACATATCATGATGGACCGAAAAATCGCGGAAGCGGGACGTTATCCGGCCATCGACGTTCTGCGCTCCCTCTCCCGGGTGGCTACTTCCTGCCTGGACGAAGCCCAGATGGCGACGGTCAGGCGAGCGCGGGCCGTCCTGTCGCTGCATGGCGACATGGTGGATATGGTCCGGTTGGGTGCCTATCGCGCCGGGACCGATGCGGCGGTGGACGAGGCTCTGCACCTGACGCCTGCGATCGAGGATTTTCTGCGCCAGGCGCCGGGGGACCGAACCGGGTTCCTGGAATCGTTCGAGCGCCTGAACGCGGCGCTGGTCAGTTAGAGCGTGATCGCCCGACCACATGATCGGACACCTGGATTGATGCAGTCTCAAACGATCGGGGTCTAGCATGGCACGCGACCCATTGCGGATCCTCCTGTCCATGCGGTTACGCTCCGTCGAGCAGGCGCGTGCTGCAATGGGCGTATGTCTGGCGGCTGAAGCCGAGGTCGCGGGCAGGATCAGGTTGCTCGATGATGCACTGCGGCGAGACCGTGAGACGAGCGGGGCGTGGCAAGACGCGCATCAGTTCCTGGAGATGTCGGCGACGCACCTGGAGGTTGTGCGGGCGGAACGTCGAACCGCGGCTACGGCATTGGCGGCGGCGGCCTTGCATTCGGAGGAAGCTCGCGGCGTCGTTACCGCGGCGCGAACCGCGGCGGAAGCGGTGGAGCAACTCGTTTCCGAGCGGGAAACCGCAAGCCGGGTCGAGGCGGCGAAGCGGGAGCAGCATGCGTTGGATGATATGGCCCGTGCGCGGTACGTCGTGGGCCAGCG
>JAQGHW010000344.1 GCA_028291505.1 Rhodopila sp.
GCGATCAGGCCTTACTATGGGGTGTTTGGCCGCGATCCGCTACTGGGGCGGCGATCGGCTACTGGGTCCGCGGGCGTCCGGCCGGAAGCTGTGGCGCCAAAGCAGCAGCCAACTTGCCGTCCTTGATCTGGTCCGGATCCAGCGGCATGTCCCGGCGGACCGTTCCCGATCCGCCCAGGCTTGGGGTTGCGGCGCCGTCCAGCAGGATATCGGTCCCGCCTGCGTTGCCGGCGGTCAGCAGCAGGTCGGACCGGGGCGGCACCGGCCAGGTTTCCCCGGCCTTCAAGGTTCGATTCAGCAAGATGGCACCGGCGCGATCCTTGACCATCACCCACGCGTCGGCACTGGCCCGCAGGACGATGCGGCTTGCGTCCGGAGCAGGGGCGGGAGGCACAGCCGCCATCGGGGCCGGCGACAGGCCGGCGACCGGCCAACCGTCGGAAGGCGGGGCCGGAAGCTGGGCAGCCGCGGCCGAGGTGGGCGAGATCGCCATGACCGGCGGCGCCGGATTGGCCCGGGTCTCGGACATCGCCGGATCGGTGTTGGCGATCCGCGGTCCGGCGGTTCCGGATGCCTCGGCTATTGGGCCAGACACTGGCGGAACGGATGTGGCCGAACCGGGAGGGGGCGAACCGGGAGGTAGCGGCAGGGCCTGTTCGGCCAGCGGGGCCAGGCGTTCGGGGATTGCGGTCACGGTTTCGGCGGGCAGGCGGCCCTCGCCTGACAGGCGGTACCAGCCGGCATAGGCGCCAACCGCCAGGACCAGCCCCAGCAACAGCAGCGCGCCGGCGGGCAGGCCGCGTTCGGGCATCGGAACCGGGAACACGAGTTCGGTGCGCCGGCCAATTTCGGCGGCTTCGGTGCGGAAGCGGCGGACCATCTCTTCGGCGTCAAGGCCCAGCGCGTTGGCATATGTGCGGACAAAGGCCAGGGCGTAGGCACTGCCCGGCAATAATGAGATGCGACCTTCCTCAAGCGCTTCCAGGTGCGGGACCCGGATGCGCAGATTGAAGGCGACATCCTGGAGTGACACGCCCAGGCGTTCCCGGGCTGCCCGAAGATCGGCACCAGCCCGCGCAGCGGCGGGTGGCTCCGTCACCAATGGCGTGACGGTTGAAATCATGCTCCGACTTTCAACCAGCTTCGATCTGCGTTCCTGCAGCACTGGCAGCCCCGCTCTTATTCAGACACGTGTGGATATCTCGTCGAACCCCCCGGTTCCCTGGTTCGACAAGTGGCTTCTAGACCAGACGATACGTTTTTCCAATGCCTTAATTTGGATGATTTTCGTGCTTTCGGCCAGGCGGGCGGCGCGTCCGCGGCGGATTCTCAAGGCGTTGTGTCGCGGCCGCGTCGCCACAGCCCTGGATTAGGTGATAAGCGTCTGCTCACGCGCCCAGGTTGCAAGGGGTTCCCGCAGGCCGAATCCTCCGCTGCGCCGGATCGCGGTCAATACTGATCGGAACGACTGCAAATCCACTTGCGCGAACATCGCCTTGATTGGGAGGATTCCACTCGCCGGCATCGACAATGTCGTTACGCCCAATGCAGCGAGCACCAATGCTTCCAAAGGGCGTGACGCTGCTTCACCGCATACAGAGACCGGGACGCACGCGCTTTTCGCCGCAACCACCAGTTGCTCTATCAAATCCAGCACTGGCTGCGACAGGAAGTCATAGCGGTCGTACAGCGAGGGCGTCCCGCGGTCGGCGGCGAAAAGAAACTGTAATAAATCATTGGAACCGATGGAGATGAAATCAGCCTCCTTAACCAGCTGCGGCAACTGCCACATCAGGGCCGGTACTTCCAGCATGGTGCCGATCCGCAAGGTTCCGGGCGAGGGGCGGACCCGTTTGGCCTCGGCAAGCAGGAGCGCCTTGGCGGCGCGGAATTCCACCACGGTGGCGACCATGGGGAACATGACCGACAGGTCGCGACCACCGGCGGCCAGCAGCAGGGCGCGCAATTGCCGTCGCAGCAGGGCTGGCCGGTCGAGGCCGACCCGCAGCGATCGCCATCCCATGGCCGGATTTTCTTCTCCGCTGACGGTGCCGGGCAGCAGCTTGTCGGCACCCAGATCCAGCGTGCGGAATATGACCGGCTTATCGCCGGCCTCATCGAGCACACGGGAATAGATCGCTGCCTGTTCGGCTACATCGGCGACCGAACCGCGGGCCAGCATGGCGATTTCTGTGCGGAACAGGCCGATGCCGTCGGCGCCGGTGCGCTCAAGCTGCGGCAATTCCAGGCTGAGGCCGACGTTGAGCATCAGCTTGAGTTCTACGCCGTCCGCGGTGGCGGCGGGACGGCCGCGCCAGGTCGCCAGTTCGGCGTATTTGGCGTTGCGGGCTTCCTGGGCACGGGTATAGGCCTGCCGGACCTCGGTTTCCGGGCGCAGGAGGAACTGGCCGTCATCGGCATCGACTACGGCGTCGTCGCCCTGTTCGGCGCTGTCCAGCATGCCGCGCAGGCCGCCGATGGCAGGGATGCCCAACGCGCGGGCGAGGATGGCGGCGTGGCCGGCGGGACTGGCTTCCTCAACCGCCGCGCCGGCGATGCCGCGGGCATGCCAATCCAGCAGTTCGGCTGGGCCGAGGCGCCGAGCGAGCAGGATCGCGCCCTCGGGGATAGGCGCCCGTGGGGCTTCTCCGGTCAGGGAGGTGAGCAGGCGATTGGCGAGATCTTCCATGTCGGCGAGGCGTTCGCGCAGATAGGGATCGCTGATCCGGCGCATCCGGTCATGCAGTTCGCTGGCGACGCGCTGCACTGCGGCTTCGGCCGTCGTGCCGCCGCGGATGACGTCGGCGACGCGGCGCAGCCAGCCGGCATCGGAGGCCACCAGCCGGTAAGCCTCCAACACTTCGCGTGAGGCGTTCACGTCGGCCGCGCCGCCGTTGTTGGGCACGTCGGCGAACAGATCCTCCAGCCCGCGCTGCATGCGATCCACCGCCTGGTCCAGCCGGTCCTGCTCTGCCCCGGGGTCATCGGCGAGCAGCCTGACGATAGGCCGGACCGCGCGCAGCAGGACAATCGGTCCAACAGCGATTCCGCTCATCAGCGGCGTGCCAGTGAACGTGCGCGGCACCGTGGCGGCAAGCCCTTCCGGCGAGCCGTCGGTGGCACCATCGCCGGACAGCATCTCGGCCAGAAGCATGGCGACGGTTTCGAGATCGTCAATCTCCGGGTCGGCGAAATTGCGCGGCGTCCGGTTCTGCACCACCAGCACGCCCAAGGTGCGCCCGGAACGGCGCACAGGCACTGCCAGCAGCGAGGCGAACGGTTCCTCCCCGGTTTCCGGGCGGTAGGCGAAGGCGGGGTGGTTCTGTGCGTCCGGCAGGTTCATCACCGCACCGGTGGCGGCGCACAGGCCGACAATACCCTCACCGACACGCAGCCGGGTGTGGCCGACGGCGTCCGGGTTCAATCCCTCGGTGGCCGCGAGTTCGAGGATATCGCCGGGACGCTGGACGTAAATCGAACACACCTCGCTGACCAGTTCGGACGCGACGAGCTGCACCAGCGCCGACAACGGCGCCGACCCGTGGGCGCGGAGATTCCGAAGCCGGGAAAGCAGGCGCCTAGGGCTGTTCATTCACGACGAGCAATATCGACTTGCCGGTCATTCCGCTCTTGCCCCCCTTTCTTCCGTGACCTTCCGTGACTGGGCCTTCCGCGACTGGGCCTTCCGCGACTGGCCTTCCGCGACTGGCCTTCCGCGACTGGGCCCATAGGGGAGTGGAATGGCCGAAAACTGGCTGTCTCGTCTACGGGATTCAGTACCATCAGGGCAGCGCCGAACGTTGTCCCGAGCTTTCGGACGCGGGTTCCCGACGGCCGTTGGTGCGGCCGCCGGTGCGAGGGGAAGCCTGGCGGGGTTCAGGCGGAGCCCCGGGGTGCTGTGGTTTGCCGAACCTACCGTCGCCACCAGCCGCGCTTTGGCTCTGCTGGCGGCTCGCCACTTGCACCGACCAGGATAGGCTTGATCAGCGGTTCGGCCGAGGAAGGCGGCCGCGTCCCGTCTTCCGCAGTCGTATCGTTGGCCGGCGTGGGCAGGGAGCCGGCCGCCTGCTCGAGCTGCGCGCCCAGCACTTCCCCTGCCGGTTCGGGAGCCGCGGTATTAAGGATCTCGGGTTCCGGTTGCACCGTTTCGGGAACTCCCGGTTCGGGCGCGAGCGGTTCCTCGATTTCCGCCGAGAGCGGTGCTGACGGGGCTGGGCCTGATGCCGACGGGTCTGGTGCCAACGAGACCGGTTCTGACGGGGCCGGTTCAGAAGAGGGCGGTTCTGATGGGGCCGGTTCAGACGAGGCCGATTCTGACGAGATCGTTTCGGACGGGGCCGGTTCTGAGGAGACTGGTGCTGGCCCCCTGTTCGACGCTTCGGGTTCCGGCGCGGCGTGGTTGACGATTTCGCCCGTGGCGCTTGCTCGAGCCGCGGGCTTGGCTTCGGCCGCCCGTTCCGCCTGGTCCATCACATCGAATATGTCGAATGCACGTCCCCCGAACGGATCGGCTGGCGTGGGTCCGGCGTAGACCGGCTGCAATTCAGGCTGGTCGGCGCCGGGCACCGCGAATGGTGACAGCTCACCATCGCTCTCCCGCCGCCGCCGCCGCCCGCCGCGCCGCCCGCGCCGGCGATTCCGCGGGTCATCGTCGGACGCCGGCGCGGTCTCGCCAGCTTCGGACGGTTCTTCCCCAGGGTGTTCATTGCCTTCGGGTTCTTCGGTGGTGCCGACAGACGGTTCGGCCGCGGTTGCCGGTTCGGCCGCGGTTGCCGGTTCGGCCGCATCGCGCCCCTCAGCGGCGCCATCCGCAGACTCATGGAGCGGACCCGCCTGGGTCGCGTCCGCGGGGATTGCGCCGGCCGGCTGCTCATCCCGCCGGCCGCCACGCCGCCGCCGGCGCCGCCGCTTCCGCTGCCGTTCGGCTTCATCGCCACCGCCGCCGGCCGCATCCGCGGCGTGCTGTTCGGGGGTATCCGCCTCGGTGTCGTCGTCATCATCCTCGGTGGCGACAGCCTCGGCTTCTTCTTCGTCCTCGTCGTCATCGTCCACCACCGGGGGCGGCAGCATCGACCGTTCCGCGGTCACCACGACGGGCACCTCATCCGGCGACCGCGTCCGCACCTTCTCGATGCGGAACTGCGGCGCGATCTGCGCGTCGTCGGCGGCGATGATCACCCGCATGGTGTAGCGGATTTCGATCTCCTGGATCCGTTCGCGCTTGTGGTTCAGCAAATAGAGCGCCACCGGCGTGGAGACATGCACGATGATCTCGGCGGAGCGCCGCTTGCTGCCCTCATCCTCGATGCCGCGCAGTACGTGGATCGCCGCGTTTTCGGTGCTGCGGACATGGCCGGTGCCGCCGCAATGGGGGCAGAGGATGAAGCTGGTTTCGGCGAGCGAGGGACGCAGCCGCTGCCGGCTCATTTCCAGCAGACCGAAGTGGCTGATATGGCCGACCTGGATGCGGGCGCGGTCGTTCTTCAGCGCCTCCTTGATCCGGCGCTCCACCATCGCGTTGTGGCGCTTCGATTCCATGTCGATGAAGTCGATGACGATCAGCCCGGCCAAATCGCGCAGGCGGAGCTGGCGGGCGACCTCATCGGCGGCCTCCAGGTTGGTCCGCAGCGCGGTTTCCTCGATGTTGCGTTCGCGCGTGGAGCGGCCGGAGTTGACGTCGATGGCGACCAGCGCCTCGGCCTGATTGATCACGAGGTAGCCGCCGGAGCGCAGCTGCACCGTCGGCATCAGCATGCCATCGAGCTGCGCTTCGACCTGGTTCTTGGCGAACAGCGGCTGCCCGCCATCGCGCCAGAGCTGCACCTTCTTGGCGTGGCTCGGCATCAGCATGCGCATGAAGTCGTGCGCGGCGCGCCAACCGTCCTCGCCATCCACCAGGATTTCATCGATGTCGCGCGAATAGACGTCGCGGATTGCCCGCTTGATCAGGCTGGCCTCTTCATAGATCAACGCCGGCGCCACCGACTTCATGGTGTGCTCGCGGATGTCGTCCCACAGCCGCAGCAGGTATTCGCAGTCGCGCTTGATCTCCGGCTTCGGCCGGTTGGCGCCGGCGGTGCGGACGATCATGCCCATGCCGCGCGGGATATCGAGTTCCGCCATCACCTCCTTCAGCCGGCGGCGATCCGCGGCCGAGGTGATTTTCCGGGAAATCCCGCCGCCGCGCGGGGAGTTCGGCATCAGCACGCCGAAGCGGCCAGCGAGCGACAAGTAGGTGGTCAGCGCCGCGCCCTTGGTGCCACGCTCCTCCTTGACGACCTGGATCAACAGGATCTGCCGGCGGCGGATGACTTCCTGGATCTTGTAGTTGCGCAGGAAGCGCGGTGGCATACGACGCTCCCGCTGGTCATCGCCGCTTTCCTGATCGTTGCCGCCGACGGTTTCCGGGGGCGGCAGGACTTCGATCTGGTCGCCGTTCGAGTCGTACGAATCGTTGTCGTCGGAATCGGAGTCGTCCTCGGCGATGCGTTCGGGCTCGATCGCCAGCGCCTGTGAGGTGGCTTCGATCACGAGCGGCGGCACGTCGGGCCTCGCCCAGGTCTCAGCCGCGGTCGGCGCGACGGTGGGTTCGGTTTCGGCCGCCGGTTCGGGCGCGATCAGCAGCGGGGTCGATGCGAACGCCCAGGCTTCCGCCGCTGGTTCTCGCTGCCCTGGTTCTGGCTGGCCTGATTCTGGCGGTGGTTCCGGGTCCGCGGCGAACGGGCTGGCTTCGGGCTCATCGGAGCCATGGCTGAGCGCTAGCTCCAGGTCGTCTTCCTCTTCCTCCCGGCGGGCGTCTTCGGCCTGCATCTCGATCAGGCGCTGCCGGTCGGCGACGGGGATCTGATAATAGTCGGGGTGAATTTCGCTGAACGCCAGGAAGCCGTGGCGATTGCCGCCATATTCGACGAACGCCGCCTGCAGGCTGGGTTCGACCCGGACTACCTTGGCGAGGTAGATGTTCCCTTTGAGTTGCCGTTTGGTCGATGTCTCGACGTCGAAATCTTCAAGTCGGGTACCGTCCAGCACCACGACGCGGGTTTCTTCCGCGTGTGTGGCGTCGATCAGCATGCGCTTCGTCATTTAGTCTTGAACTCCGGTACGCCGTTGTCACGCGTGTCCCGGACCTGTTTGAGGTCTCGGTCAGCAAACGGCTTGCAAGGCTTGCGGGAAGGGGCCCGCCCGAAGTTTCAGGAAAACGATGGCGATCGGAACACGCTATGCCGTTGCCCAAGGCGTTTGGGCGCCCGAAGACGTTTGGGTCACTCGGGTAGTCGGGGTCACCCGGAAAAACGGGCGCCAGAAAACCGGGTGAGAGTGCAGATTCGGACGGGCATGGCGTGACGTGGTTCATCAGTTCCTGGCGTTCGGATGGCGCGTTTCGTGGCGAAACGCTGCCCCGTGTGAAGTCGACGCTGGCGCTGCCTGAATCGCGGAAGAAAGCCCGCGGCGGACAGGACCCCGGCGCGCCACAAGTCCAAGTTGGCGGGCGCGACACGGACGGCGACGTGGCTACGGCGAGGCGGATCCTTCCCCACACCTGTGAAATCTGGCTCCGACCAGAACCGACAGGGGATCACGCGCCGCCGGAAAAGCCAGGAGACCGCGACAGTCAGCGGTCCCCGGTGACATCGCCGGAGCGGTGTGACCATGAAGCAAACCGTCCCGCACCGCAAGCAGATCATATCGGGGCGCCATGAACTCGCCTTAATCAACATATAAGCAGCGAATCTGCATCCAATATGTTAAGAGCGCCCCATGGTTTTCGCTCCGCCCGTCACGCGTCGCCTTCTGCTGCGCCGTTTCGCGGCGGGCACGTCGGTGTTCGGAACCTTTCTGCTGCCCCCGGCCTTGCACGGCGCGATGGCCGGCCAGCAGCGTCATCGACACCATGGCAGCGAAGGATCGCATTCGGCGGAAAAGGACACCGCCCGGTCGCGGTCGCGGCATCCCGACGCGGGCGGGGCCAAACCGCCGGTGCCGCTGGTCATGCTGGACCCGGGACATGGCGGCAAGGACCCCGGCGCGATCGGCGTTTCTGGTACCTATGAGAAACAGGTGTCGCTGGCGACCGCCATGGAACTGAAGCGTCAGCTTGAGGCCAGCGGCCGATATCGGGTTGAACTGACGCGGGCGAAGGACGTGTTCATTCCGCTGGATGATCGGGTAGACCGAGCGCAGCGGCATGGGGCGGCGCTTTTTGTGTCGATGCATGCGGACGCGCTGTCGGACCATTCGGTGCGTGGTGCCTCGGTTTATACGCTGGCGCAGACGGCGTCGGATGCGCAGACCGCTGCCCTGGCGCGGACCGAAAACAGCGCGGACCGTTTCCTCGGCGGTCGGTGGCAGGGCACCTCGCCGGAGGTTTCGCGCATTCTGGCCAGTCTGGTGCGTCAGGAGACGCGAACCGGTTCGGTGCGGATCGCTCGCAGCCTGGTTGGCAGCCTGGATCAGGATCTGCCGATGCTGCAGAACCCCGACCGCCACGCCGGATTCGTCGTGCTGAAGGCGGCGGATATCCCCAGCGTGCTGGTGGAGATGGGGTTCATGTCCAACCCACGGGATGAGGCCGCGTTGCGCCGGCCTGACCACCGGAAGCTGGTGGCCGAGGCGATGCACCGCGCGGTCGATGCGTATTTTGCCGGGTTCGGCCATATGGCGGATGGAACCCGTCCAGGGATCGGCTGAGTCCCGGCTGGCCGCTGCCGGCCAGCTACCAATCCCCCCGGGCCGTTGCCGGCCAGCTACTAATCCCCCCGGGCCGCTGCCGGCCAGCTACCAATCCCCCCGGGCCGCTGCCGGCCAGCTGCCAATCCCCCCGGGCCGTTGCCGGCCAGCTACTAAAAAGTGCGATCTGGTTGCTGGCGATTTTGGCGAAAAGCGTTCATATCGCCACCCATGACAGGACCCATGACCGCTGGCGAGCCGCTGGCGCCCTCTGGCCGCGATCGCCACGGTAATACGGACGCACCGGAACCGAAACGTGGTGCCGGACCGCCGGGTAAATCGCCCAGGCGGAAACGTAACGTGCTGGTGCGTGCGTTTCGCGGCCTGGTCGGCGGGGTGCTGGGTATCCTGCTGCTGGGCGGCATCGCAGGTGCGGCCGGCGGCTATATCGCATATGAGCATTTCAGCGCTGATCTGCCCGACGTAGACGGGCTGCGTAACTACCAGCCGCCAGTCATGAGCCGCGTCTATGCCGGCGATTCGCGCCTGCTGGCGGAGCTGGCTTCCGAACGGCGCATCTTCGTTCCCATCAGTGCGATTCCCGCGATCGTCAAGCAGTCTTTCATCTCGGCCGAGGACCAGAATTTCTACACCCATCGCGGCGTCGATCCGTTGGCGATTCTGCGCGCCGGGCTGTTCGACCTGGCGCATGCCGGGCAGGGGCGCCGTCCCATCGGTGCCTCCACGATCACCCAGCAGGTTGCCAAGAACATGCTGCTGGATAACCAGATGTCGCTCGCCCGCAAGGCAAAGGAAGCGATCCTGGCGATCCGGATCGAGCAGAACCTGAGCAAGGACCGCATCCTGGAGCTTTACCTGAACGGGATCTATCTCGGGCAGGGTGCATATGGGGTCGCGGCGGCGGCACAGACCTATTTCAACAAGCCGCTGGATAAACTGACCATTCCCGAGGCGGCGTTCCTGGCGGCGTTGCCCAAGGCGCCCAACAACCTTAACCCGTTCAAGTTCCCCGAGGCCGCCCGGTCGCGGCGCGACTACGTGCTGGATCGGCTGGCGGAAGATCGCGTGATCACCGGGGCCCAGGCTGCGGAGGCGAAGGCGGCGCCGGTCATACCGTCGGAATTCCGCCGCCCGCCGCCGATCCCCGGCGCCGATTGGTTCACCGAGGAAGTACGCCGCCAGCTGATCGCACGTTTCGGCCAGGACACGACGACGCAAGGCGGCCTGATGGTGCGCACCAGTCTTGATCCGGCGCTGCAGATCGCCGCCGAGAAATCGTTGCGCGACGGCCTGGTGGCCTATGATCGCAAGATGGGCGGCTGGCGCGGGGCGGTGACTCACCTGACCCTGCCGCAGGAGGATTTCGAGACCAAATGGCCGGCGGCGCTGAACGAGCAGCCTCATCCGCCGGGAATGCTGCCGTCGTGGAGACTGGCCATCGTCGCGGGGCTGACTGATACCGAGGCGAAGGTCGAGTGGCTGAACCCGGCCGGCGAGCGGCGTGCGGCCGTGCTAGGGCTGCCCGACGTGACCTGGGCTCGTCCGATGCGCGACGGCAAGCTGGGACCTGTACCCAAACGCATGAGCGATGTGGTGCAGGCGGGCGACGTGGTGATGATCGAGCCGCCGTCGGTGCAGCCGACTCCGCCCTCCGGTCCGGTTATGCCTGTCATGGTGCCTGCCATTGGGGCGCCTGCCATGGGGGGGCCTGCCATGGGGGGGCCGGTCAGGGGCAAGGCGCCGCCGCCACCGGCTATGCCGCCGCCGGCCAACCGGGCGGCGCTGCGGCAGATCCCCCAGGTTCAGGGCGCGCTGGTGTCGCTCGACCCGCAGACCGGGCGCGTCCTGGCGATGGTTGGCGGCTGGAGCTATGAACAAAGCCAGTTCAACCGCGTCACCCAGGCCAACCGCCAGCCGGGATCGAGCTTCAAGCCGATGGTCTACCTGACCGCGCTGGAGAAAGGCGTGTCGCCAAGCCAGAGGTTCCTCGATGCGCCGATCGTGGTGGATACGCCCGATGGCCGGTGGCGGCCGGGGAACTACGAGGGCACGTTCGGCGGTCCGACGCCGCTGCGGGTGGCGCTGGAGGAATCGCTGAACCTGGTGACGTTGCGGGTGGCCCAGCAGGTCGGCATGCAGGCCATCGCGGACAACGCGATCGCCTTCCATATGGTGGATTCGATGCCGCGGGTGCTGCCGGCCGCCTTGGGCGCGGTGGAAACCACGGTGATGCGGGAAGCCGGGGCGTACGCCTCGATCGCGACCGGGGGCCGCGAGGTCACACCGACCCTGATCGACAGTGTGCAGGACCCGGACGGGCACGTGGTGATGCGGGCATCGGGTTTGGACTGTTCGGATTGTTCGGATCCGTCAAAGCCTCCTGCGGTGATGGATGGCCGGCCGCAGATTGCCGATCCTGACAGCGTGTTTCAGCTGATCACCATGATGCAGGGCGTTGTGCAGCGTGGCACCGGGGTGCCCGCGGGGAAGGGGTTGAACCGGCCGATCGCGGGCAAGACCGGCACGACGCAGGACTTCGCCGACGCCTGGTTTTCTGGCTTCACGCCGGACCTGGTGACTGTGGTCTGGGTCGGCTACGACAATCCGGCCAACCTGGGCGACAATGAAACCGGGGGAGCGGTCGCGGCGCCGATCTGGCATGACTACATGGCCACCGCGCTGGCCGGCCATCCGGTGCTGGCGTTTTCCATGCCGGCCGGCGTGACCATGGCGCCCTGGGACAGCGGCAGGGGTACCGTCACCGACGCCTTCAAGGATGGCCAGATCCCGGGTGCCTCGGGGCCGCTCGGCATGGGGTTCGCCAGCGCGCCGTCGGCCGATGGAACGCCGGCGCCGCCCACCATCGTGCATGGTGGGGTTGATACCAGCATGGGCGGGCTGTATTGAGCCGCCCCTTTCAACGAGCATCGTCTGAACAATGTCCGCCGAATCCGACGCCCTGAACGAACAGATCAAGCAGTCCGTGGCACTGCTAAGGAGGCATCTTTGACTGGGATGTCGCCGAAGCCCGCCTCGCGGAACTGAACAACCGCGCCGAGGATCCGGCGCTGTGGAACGATGCCGCCGCGGCGCAGAAGCTGATGCGGGAGCGGAACCAGATCGCCTCCGCGATGGAGGGCGTGCTGAAGCTGGAGACCGAGGTCTCGGACGCGCTGGAACTGATCGCGATGGCGGAGGCCGACGGGGATACCGCGATGGTCGCCGAGGCTATGGGATCCTTGCGGGCAGCGGCGGAGGAAGCCAAGCGGCGGGAGATCGAAAGCCTGCTGTCCGGTGAGGCCGATGGTAATGATTGCTATATCGAATTGAACTCCGGCGCGGGGGGCACCGAGGCGCAGGACTGGGCGGAGATGCTGATGCGCATGTATATGCGCTGGGCGGAGAAGCACGGATACAAGGTGCAGTTGATGGAGGAGAGCGAAGGGGAACAGGCCGGCATCAAGTCCGCGACGCTGCAGGTGACGGGGCCCAATGCTTATGGGTGGTTGAAGACCGAGGGCGGCGTGCATCGGCTGGTGCGCATCAGCCCGTTTGATGCGAATGCCCGGCGTCAGACCAGCTTTGCCTCGGTGTGGGTGTATCCGGTGGTGGATGACTCGATCGAGATCGAAATAAACGAAGCTGATTTGAAGGTCGATACTTACCGGGCGTCGGGCGCCGGCGGGCAGCATGTGAAAAGACGGAAAGTGCGATCCGGATTACTCATTTGCCGAGCGGTATTATTGTTGCTTGCCAGACTGATCGTAGTCAGCACCGGAATAGGGCGACGGCGATGGCGATGCTGAAGGCGCGGATGTATGAGGCCGAGTTGCAGCGGCGCGAGGCGATCACGGCGGCGCAGGAGAATGCGAAGACCGATATTGGCTGGGGGCATCAGATACGGAACTATGTACTGGCGCCGTATCAGTTGGTGAAGGATTTGCGGACGGGGGTGGAGAAGGGCAATCCGGACGCGGTGCTGGACGGTGACCTGGACGAATTCATGGCTGCCGCGTTGGCTCAGCGGTCAGGGGCGACGCGGTCGGAGGCTAGTGCGAACGCACGGTAGGGGTGCGGTCTTCGAAAATTTCCGGTTTGCTTTTGATCCGACTGATGGTTCGCAGGCGGCGAGCTATATGAGGTTGATATAGCATGGAGGAGGTGGTCGATGCGTTGATGGTTCGATGGCTCCGC
>JAQGHW010000357.1 GCA_028291505.1 Rhodopila sp.
AGCTGGCCAGCATCACGGCCACCGACAGGATGTCCCGCAGCGGCAGAAGCCAGACCGGGCAGGAGAATGCAAGGCTCGCGACATCATTGCTGCCGCGTTCTTCGGTCCCTGGGTTCCCGGTCCATAGCGAGTCCAGCGCGCTATCAACGCCCAGGGCGGCTACCGCGCGCAACAGCCATGCGATGAAGAAACAACCGACCGACCACAGTTCGCCGCCGGTCAGCAGGACCGTCAAAAGGCTCGGGGCCAGCGGATATTCCAGCACCGAGGCGGCGAAACCCGCCGGTTCGAGCGCCCTGACGGTGCGCGCCCAGCGCAACTCGTGCTTGAACAGGGCCGCAAAACTGGTTTCCGGCACGGTTGTCAGCGTCAGGGTGCCGGCCAGCGCGACATTCAACCCAAGAGCGGCGATCCGCCGGCCCAGCACATTGTCGTCCGCGAGGTGATCGACCAGCGCCGCAAAGCCCCCGATGCGTTCCAGATCGTGACGGCGGAGGCACATCGTTGCCCCGAGGCAGTCCTGGCGCCCGAGCGCCCGTGCAAGGAGCGCACTGGGGAGGAAACCATGGGTGATCTGGGTGGCGCCCAGCCGTGCGGGGAGGGCGATCTGACCGCCATCGGCATACGGCAGCCCGGCATAGAGGGTGGTGACCAGGCCAACGCCAGGCTGCTCCAAAGCCTCGATCAGGCGTTCCAGGTAGTCCGGGCGCACATGGATATCCGCGTCGGCGACCACCAGGACGTCATACCGCGCTGCCGCCATCATGTTGATAAGATTCCCCACCTTGGGGTTGCGTCCATGCAACCTGGGGTCGACCACCAAGGCGGTATCCAGATTGGGAAACCGCGCCTGAAGGCGGCGAACGACGGCGACCGCCGGATCGGCCGCGTCCTGCACCCCGAAGACGATCTGAAAGTCGGGGTAATCCTGCCGGCACAAGGTCGTCAGCGCTGCTTCCAACAGGGGGTCATCGCCGTGCAATGGCTTCAGCACCGTTATCGTGGGTCGCGGGGGGGGTGGCTCCGGCATCGCGGGTCGTCCGAAGCGCAACTCCGGCACCGCGGATCGCGCGAAACATGGAGCGGCCTGCTTGCGGGCAAAGGAGGCGACCAGCCGGGAGACCACCAGTGCCTCGGCCAGGCCGATGCCGGCCAGCACCGCGGCTATGCCGGCCAGGATCGCCATCATGAACTCAGCGCGCCGCCCGACAGGTCGGTGATCTTGCGGCGCAGGCTGGTGATCAGCGCGTCGGCGTCGCCGCTTGCCAGAACTCTGCGGAAGTCGGACCGCTGGACCGCCACGCGGCTGATGGAACCCTCCAACAGGACGTCCACCGCTCGCCAGGAGCCATTGACCTCCCGCATCACGTAGTCCAGCCGCAGGTGTTCGCCGGTCCCGGTGACGATCTCGGTGCCGACGATCCGGTCGCCGCCGGCGTCGCGGGTGCCGGGCAGGATCTGAAAGCGTTCGCCGTCATATTTGTCGAAGTTGGCGACGTAGGTCGCGACGGTGAAGCGCCGGTATGCCTTCAGCAGACGGGTCCGGACGTCGTCGTCCATGGTGTCCCAGCGCGGGCCGACCGAGACCTTCAGCACGGTCGGCAGGTCGAATACCTCATCCACGACAGGCGCCAGGGCGGCGAAGCGCTGTGGAAACGGCATCGTATCGCCGGCGCGCATCATCGCTTCCAACGCGTTATGAAGCTCCCGCAGCGGCTGATCGAGTGGATCGACAGTGTCCGCGCGCGCCGGAAGGGTGGAGGCCGCCACCGCACCAAGGCTCGCCCCGGCGGTCCACAGGGTAGCGGACAGCAGCCATGCGCGTCGCGTGAGGCTGATCATCGCGAGGTGATAACCTTGGTTGAACGGGTACTGGACGTTGAACGGGTACTGGGCATTTTAACCCCCATCGCGGACAGCGCCACCGAGACGATGTCCTTGGCAGATAGGCCTGCTTCCACCAACTGTTTACCCTGGGAGTCATGATCGATAAACAGGTCCGGCATGACCATCGGCCGGATCTTCAGCCCGGAATCGAGTAGCCCCGCCCAGGCGAGATGCTGCATCACCTGGGCACTGAAGCCGCCGATCGCGGCTTCCTCGATGGTGATCAGCACCTCGTGATTGCGTGCCAGTTGCTCGACCAGCGCGGTATCGATCGGCTTAGCGAAGCGGGCGTCGGCGACGGTGGTGGGGAAGCCGCGCGCGGCGAGTTCGTCGGCGGCCTTGAGCGCGTCGCCCAGGCGCGTACCGAGCGAGAGGATGGCGATATTCTTGCCTTCGCGCAGCACGCGTCCCTGGCCCAGGGTCAGCACCTCGCCGGCGGTCGGCAGGGCAATCCCGGTGCCTTCGCCGCGCGGGTAGCGGAAGGCGCTGGGCCGGTCGTTGATGGCGACGGCGGTTGCGACCACATGCATCAGCTCCGCCTCATCCGACGGCGCCATGATCACCATGTTGGGCAGGCAGCCCAGGTAGGACAGGTCAAAGCTGCCGGCATGGGTCGCGCCATCTGCTCCCACGTAGCCGGCGCGATCCATGGCGAAGCGGACGGGCAGCGATTGCAACGCCACGTCATGCACGATCTGGTCGTAGGCGCGCTGCAGGAAGGTGGAATAGATCGTACAGAACGGCTTCATCCCTTCCGTGGCCATGCCGGCGGCGAAGGTGACCGCGTGCTGTTCGGCGATGCCGACGTCGAAGCAGCGATCGGGAAACTCTTTGGCGAAGCGGTCCAGCCCGGTGCCGGAGGGCATCGCCGCGGTGATCGCAACGACGGCGGGGTCCTTGCGCGCCTCGGCGATCAGTGAATCAGCGAACACCTTGGTGTAACCGGGCGGCCCGGGAGGCGCCTTGGCCTGCTCGCCGGTGATCACGTTGAACTTGGACACGCCATGGTATTTGTCAGCGGACTGCTCCGCCGGCGCGTAACCCTTGCCCTTCTGGGTGATGGCGTGGACCAGGATCGGCCCGGTCTCCTCCGCTTCGCGGACGTTGCGCAGCACGGGAAGCAGGTGGTCTAGGTTATGGCCGTCGATCGGGCCGACATAGTAGAAGCCCATTTCCTCGAACAGGGTCCCGCCGGTGAGGATGCCGCGGGCATATTCCTCAGCCCGCCTGGCGGTTCGTTCGATGCCTCGCGGGAAGCGCTTGGCCATGCGCCCGGCCAGTTCGCGCAGTGACAGGAAGCTGCGGGAGGAGATCAGCCGGGACAGATAGGCGCTCATGGCACCGACCGGCGGGGCGATGGACATGTCGTTGTCGTTGAGGATGACGATCAGCCGCGACTTCAGTGCGCCGGCGTTGTTCATTGCCTCATATGCCATACCCGCGCTCATGGCACCATCGCCAATGACGCAGATCACGTTCCTATCATCTCGCTCCGGCGCGGCCCGTTCGGTGTCTGCGGGGGCGGCGCGGTGGGCCCATTTCAGGTCGCGGGCGACCGCCATGCCGAGGCCGGCGGAGATCGAGGTGGAGGAATGCGCCGCGCCGAACGGATCGTATTCACTTTCCGACCGCTTGGTGAAGCCGGACAGGCCGCCGCCCTGGCGCAGCGTGCGGATGCGGTCACGCCGGCCGGTGAGGATCTTGTGCGGGTAGGCCTGGTGCCCGACATCCCACAGCAGGCGGTCGCGCGGGGTGTCGAAGATGGCGTGAATCGCGACCGTCAGTTCCACCACGCCCAGCGACGCGCCGAGATGGCCGCCGGTGACCGAGACCGCATCCACCGTTTCCGCGCGTAATTCATCCGCCAACAGGCGCAACTGCTCCACCGAGAAGTTGCGGAGGTCGGCCGGGTATCGAACGCGGTCGAGTAACGGGGTGGTGATTGGGCTCATCAAATCTCCTGTTCTCGGTCAACTTCGCCGGGCCACCACGAAAGTAGCCAACGCCCGCAAGTTTGCTGCGCGATCGCCAAATCCGTCCAGGTGGGCGGCGGCCTGACGTGCCAGCATGTCGGCATGAGCTCGGGCCAATTCCAACCCCAGGACCGTGACCATGGTTGCTTTGCCGGCCGCGGCATCCTTTCCCGCGGTCTTGCCGATCGTGATTTGGTCACCTTCAACATCCAGCAGATCGTCGGCGATCTGGAATGCAGCGCCCAGATCACGTCCATAAGCCGCGAGTAAATGTCGTTGCTGCGGGTTTGCCCGTCCAAGGATAGCGCCTGATTCCGCGCTGTATTGTATCAATCGACCGGTCTTCAACGCTTGCAGTCGCGTCACCGCGGGTCCGTCCAGGATCTCACCTTCTGCCACCATGTCAATCATCTGCCCACCGGCCATGCCCCGTGCACCTGCCGCGGCACCCAGCGCCATGACCAGTTCGCAACGCGCCTGAGGGTCGGAATGGGTGTCGGGTTCCCCGAGGATTTCGAATGCCCGGCATTGGAGTGCGTCGCCGGCGAGGATCGCGGTCGCCTCATCGAACGCCTTGTGAGTGCTTGGTTTGCCGCGCCGCAGGTCGTCGTCATCCATCGCCGGCAGGTCGTCATGCACAAGGGAGTAGGCGTGCAGCATCTCCACCGAGGCGGCGACGCGGGCGGCGCAGGTTTCGTTCACACCGAAAAGTGCCGCACTTTCCATCACCAGGAAGGCGCGCAACCGCTTGCCGCCGCTCAGGGTGGCATAGCGCATTGCCTCGGCAAGTCGGCCTTCCGCGCCCTCTACGGGGGGAAGTAGCACTTCCAGGGCCTGCTCCACCGTGATCGCGGCGCGGGCCATTT
>JAQGHW010000377.1 GCA_028291505.1 Rhodopila sp.
GTCTACGACGATATCAAGAAAACGCGCGACACGGATTATATCAACAATTTTTGGAAGATCATCGCGAAAGACCCGAAGTCTCTGCGGCGCACTTGGAACGATCTCAAAGAAGTCATGGCGCCGGGCGCGCTTGACCCATTGACGAAAGAACTCGTCTACCTAGCCGTCTCGATCACGAATGGCTGCGAGTACTGCACAGTCTCGCATACGGCTGGGGCCCGCAAGGCAGGCATGACGAAGGAAATGCGGGAGGAGCTGATCGCGGTAATCGGCATGGCCAACGACACAAATCGCCTCGCCAATGCCTATCGCGTCGAAAGCGATCCGCGCTTTGTCGACGCCGCATCGACGCTTTGAGCGCGGACTGCGGCGATCGCGGTGCCTTCCCAGCGAGACACCCGGTCGCCGTCCGCATCGCATGAAGTCAGATGGGGTCGGGGTTGCTGCCACCCTCTTCCTCGATCCATGCGACACGCCGGGCACTGCGTCACGATTGAAAGATCGCCGTCCGCGCGGTCAACCAGCGACAGGCGGGTGATCTGGTTCATGGCCCAAAGCTGTTGCGGAAAAATCCCGCTTGAGCGTTAGTTGGAAGGCGTCAAGGCTGCGCTGACGACTCATAACGAGACTGTAATATCATGACAGTTTATTCATGTCTCTTCACAGAAGATTGGCCAAGGCGCGACAGTCGGAGCGCGAACACTTTGACGAATGGGGGGTGCTGGACCGGAAAACGCCATTCATTACGTATGTTTGCACAAAAGCGGAAGCCGGCTGTGGCGACGCGCACTCAACCGGCGTAAGTCTCTGTCTGGTAGTTCATGTATTCAGTTTCACATTAACTATTTCACCTGATAATAGTTTAATTTTGTGTAGTTATTTTGCCACCTTCTATGTTTCAGTTCCGTGTATCCTTAGAGTTTACTTTCGTTATTGTTAGCGTTTTTTATATTGCGATCCGCGACCACACTGCGGAGGCGGACAATCGTCTCGCATGATCATTCCTGACACGTGTTGAACTGAACGGCTTGGGTCGCGAGCCATACGGAGATCGAAATGCGAAAAGTCCTATTGGCCAGTGCGGCCCTGCTCGGCGGGGCCGCAGCCCACGCCCAGGCCCCCGCGAACCCGTCTCAAGGGCAGTTGGTCGCGCCCTACGGCGCCGGCCCCGCATCGAACAACAACAACAACGCCTGGGGCGTCGCCAACACGCAGTCTGGCAGCACCGCCGCCGGGCCACTCAGTACGGAGTACGCGCCGAACGTCGTAGCCGTTCCGGCACCGGGCACCATCGTGATCCATCTGAATGGCCGCGTGGAGGTGGACCTAGCCGCAAACTACAGCAGTGTCGACAAGGGCGTGAACGCCAACGGCACGCCGAACGGTTTCAAACTGAACCCGGTTGGCATAGGCACCTTCTTCCGCCTCTATCCCGGGTTTGACGCCGTGGCGGCGAACGGATTGCGTTACGGTGCATCCGTTGAGCTGCGGGAAAACTTCTTGGCCGGCACAAACGGCACGACCAACGGCGGGTCGACCGGTGGCACTTCCAGCCCGAGCGGCAACACGTCCTCGCAAACGATCTTTGTGCGCCGGGCGTTCACCTATCTGGCGTCGGACCAAGTCGGTCTGCTTCGCCTCGGTCAGGGCGACGGTGTGCTTGGGCTGTTCGACAACTGCATCTTCACGTCGCAGTGCTGGGATGCCGGTTCCGGCGTCTTAGACGCGGGTGCGTCCCAGCAAACCGCGCCGAGCGGGGCGGTACCGCCGTTTGTTTGGCTGGCGCAGGCCGGTGCGGAATACGGCAACAGCAAGATCGTTTACCTGACGCCACAGTTCTATGGCTTTGACTTCGGCGTGCAGTATGCGCCAAATGAGGGCAACGCGTTTTCGGACGGCTCGGGTAGCAGCCCGATACAGAGCACGCCTTGCAACCAGGCTGGTCCGAACTGCATCACTGTCTCCTCCGGCAACGATCCCACACGCTGGCTCAATCAGACCGGCGTCGGCTTGCGGTACCAGCGCAACTTCGGTGCGGTCGACTTCAAGACCTATGGTTTCTATGAGACCGCCGGTAAGGAGAATCTGACGACCACCGCCTTTGTAGCACCGTCGCCCACGGCGAGCCCCACATCACTTCGTTACGACAATCTGAGCTTCTACAAGGCCGGCATCGCCGTCACCGCCTTCAACCTCACCGCCGCCGTCGATTATATTGGTGGTGCGGTGAACGGTCAGTTGGCAGAGCGTCCGACCGGCGGTGTGAACGAGAACGCTATAACCGCGGGCCTGACCTATTTTAACGGCCCAATCACCCTTGGCGTCACATGGGGAGTCATCGATTCGCAGGGCGATGCGCGCCTGACCGGCGTTTCGCAGCGCCACGAGTATGAAGTCGCCTTCGGTGGAACCTACAAATTGGCACCCGGGCTTCAGTTGGTCGGGGAGTATCAGTACGCGCATCGCCACCAAGGCGGATTCGACTTCAGCCAAGGTGCCCCCGGCCTGAATGGTGCGACGCGCGACGCACAATACCAGGGGTTGACGTTCATGACCGTAATGAACTGGTAGGTCCTCGAGGCGGCGGGACAAATCGTATGGATCCGGGAGCACCCTTCCGGACCGTGACCTCAAGCTCGCCGGCGATGGACGCCGGCGGGCGGGCCTTGTCGCCCGTAAGCGTCACGAGCGGATAGTTGGACCTGCTCCACGGTCGCCGCCGACGCCAGGATGGCACGGCCCTGCGGCGTCGGAAGGACGGGCCAGCAGATGCAGAGGGCGACGCAAGCGGCCATCCCGCGCGGTCGCCTCGGTACTTGATGAGTTCTCCGACCAAGCGACGCTGGCATAGGGTGCTTCGAACACCAGCCTACGCTGCTCCCCGGGGTCTGTTACGACTGTTTCAAACGTAACCTGATCGACCAGAACTGAAATTCCCTGGTAGCTGTCGCGGGTTAGGTCCCCAGAGCCACGCGACTTCCGGAGACAGCAGTGACAGGACGGGCGGAAACCCTTGATGATGTTCTTGCGCAACGGCTCGGGACGCCGACCGGACGACTGCTCGACCAACTCGATGCAGCGATCATCTCCATTGGCCGCGGCATCTGGCGCCTGGTGGTCGACGGCTTGGTAGCCAGCGCACATGCCGAGTGGGTCCCGCCCATCGATTCTCCTTTCGATCGCGTGGACGAGCACCGATGCGAACAAGAGGTCCTTCCCGACATTCAGTATACTTACGCGGTGCCGAGCGAAAGTTACATTGTCCGCGATTTCGAGGACCTTCCGAGCCTTATCGAAGGCATCCGAGCGATGGGCGGCCAACGGTTCCCGAACGGCCGGTGAGGTGTTCAGCATCCCCGGCGCCGAACCGGCGGCCTTCGGCATCCGGCGGATAAACCGGCGATGGTCACGGTGAAACGGGCGCGCCGACGCTGAGAATTCGTTCTGATTCCGCCTGGAACAGGTCGAACATATCTGGCCCGCTGCGTGTTCTTTAGATGGTTCTGTTGCAACGTTTTTGCTTCGGCCGCAAGGCATCTGCCACAGGGGACCAACTTACCTGTCAGGCAGCGACCTTAAACAGCGTGGCGATGAACCGCGCCTGGGCCTTGATGTCGCGACCACAGTTGTTTCGAATCTGCGCCTTCCTGATCATTGCCATCGCCTCGTAGCCTGCCAGCGTTCGTCTAGCGGTCCAGAAGCTGCCAAAGCCAAGCCCTGGACAGGTTTGTCGTTTCACCTTCCAATGATCCTGCTCGATGATATTGTTCGCGCATTTCACCTGTCGCAGCCGTGAGCAGCACCAGAGTTCGCCGTCCTTCTTCATCTTCGCGGTTGCCTTCGGATAGGCAGCATTCTTGTCCATCGTGATGGTGCGCGGATCCACCGTGTGCAGCTGCGCCAACGCCTTGCGGAAGAACCGTTTCACCGCCTTAGAAGCTGTTTGTGCCTCCTCGCTGTTCAGCGTGGGTAGTCACGACCGCCCCTTGGCTGGCGAGCCGGAGCGACCCACCTCGTGATGTTTCTTTGTTCGGCTGATACGCACCCGTTTCTTCGTCCCGGCCTGATGATCCCAGAGCGCCGCGCGCAGCCGCGGTCAGGGATGGCCGCAGGCCACCGGCGGAGCCGGCGCGCAGCGTCCTTGACGGCGGCGAGCACGGCGCAAGGCTCGAACAGGAGGGGCCGCGTGACGGAGGACCACCCCATGCGTGACACAGCTCTGCTGCAACTGGCGTTGGGCCTGACCCCGCCTTGGACGGTGAGCCGCGCCGACTTCGACGCCGTGGCACACCGGCTCGATATCCAGATCGACTTTGCCCCGGGCAGCCGGTTTGCCTGTCCGACCTGCGGTACGGCGGATTGCCCGGCCTACGATACCGAGCGGAAGATTTGGCGCCACCTCAATTTCTTCCAGCATCAGGCTTATCTAACCGCCCGCGTACCGCGCGTGCGCTGCGAGACGTGCGGCATCAAGACAGTCAACGTGCCATGGGCGACCGAGCACGCGAGGGAGGGGCGGCCGGACAGCGGCTTCACCTTGCTGTTCGAGGCATTGGTGATGACGATGGTCTCGGCCATGCCGGTCAAGGCCGTGGCCCGGATCGTGGGCGAGCACGACACAAGGCTGTGGCGCGTGGTCCACCACTACGTCGATCAGGCGCGAGCGCGGAGCAATGTGGCGGACGTGACCCAGATCGCCATCGACGAGACCGCCGCCCGGCGCGGCCACGACTACATGACGCTGTTCGTCGATATCGACCAGGCCCGGGTGCTGTTCGCCACCGAGGGCAAGGGCGCCGAGACCATCGCCGCGTTCGCCGACGATCTCACCGCGCATGGCGGTGACCCCGAGGCGATCGACGAAGTCTGCATCGACATGAGCCCGGCCTTCATCAAGGGCGTCACAGAGAGCCTGCCCAACGCCGCTATCACCTTCGACAAGTTCCACGCCGTCAAGATCATCAACGACGCGGTCGACCAGGCGCGCCGTGGCGAACAGAAGCGGCAAAGCCTGCTGCGCGGCACCCGCTATATCTGGCTGCGCAACCCAGCCAACCTGTCAGACCGACAACGCGAGACACTTGAAAACCTCCCAACGCGTTACCTCAAGACCGCACGAGCCTACCAGATCCGGCTTGCCTTTCAGGACCTCTACAATCAACCCTCCGCCGCGGCAGCTGCTGTCTTCCTCAAGAAATGGTATTTCTGGGCCACGCACAGCCGTCTGCCGCCGATGACCGACGCCGCGCATACCGTCAAGCGCCACTGGGACGGCATCCTGCGCTGGTTCGACAGCAAGATCGCCAACGGCCTGATCGAGGGAATCAACAGCCTGGTGCAGGCCGCCAAAGCAAAGGCGCGCGGCTACCGCTCAATCCGAAACCTCAAGGCCATGGTCTACCTACTCGCCGGAAAGCTCGACCTCCGGTTGCCCGGATAACAACGTTTCTACCCATTTCAAACAGCGAGGAACCTATTAATCCCGTGGATGTTCGTAATGCTGTTTTGCTCAAAGTATTTGCGGAAATCCATCGAGTCACCCGGAATCGCCAAGCCTCTGCTGTCGCAACGCAGGATAAATGCATCCAATAGGCACCACTCAAAGAAGAATTGGCCCGGATGGTCGCTAAGTGTGGCCATCATCCCACGCTTGTATGTGTCTATGACTTGCGGCCTAAATATCTTGGGAACCAGATCCCACTCGCCATTACCCTGCCCTCGGAAAACGAAATTAGAATATGGTTTGCCGAAGAGTTCTCCGATTGGCGACACGCGATTCCAGAATTCATCCAGGGTGGTGCAATCTAATATTTCGACAACCTCGGTGCACCGCAACTTCTGGGCCATTTGCCGGAAGTTCCGGCGCGGAGGCCACGTGTGATGCGGTCATACGGCCAACCTCGAAATCGTGCTGTGCGAGACGTCGAAATCCTTGGCGATGTCGCGCATCGGCTCTCCGGCCTCGCGGCGGCGGAGGGCCTCCTTCATCTGGTGCGGCGTCATCTTCGGCTTGCGTCCCATTTTCACCCCACGCGCCACGGCACGCGCTCGTCCTTCTCCGGTGCGCGTTCGTATCAGGTCGCGTTCGAATTCAGCAAGCCCGCCGAAGACGGTCAGCATCAGCCGCCCGCGTGAGGTGGCGGTGTCGGCCCATGTGTCGCCCAAGGACCGGAACCCGGCCTTGCGGTCGGCAATCGTGCCGAGGGTGTTCAACAGGTGCGGGTGGATCGCGCCAGGCGGTCGAGCCGCGTCACCATCAGCACATCCCCGGCTTCGAGCTGGCCGAGCAACCGGCGAAGCTGCACGCGGTCGCTTTTGGCTCCGCTCGCTACCTCGCGAAACACCTTCTTGCATCCGGCCTTGGTCAGTTGGCGCACCTGAGCGTCAACGCTCTGGCCGTCCGTCGATACCCGCGCATACCCGTATTTCATGGCTCTAATTACGCACCTAGAATATGCACCGAAAAAGCCCTTATATCTCAAGGCTCTGGTTTGGTTCATAATTGTTGCAGAGCGTGTGAAAACTCAGGACCACAACGATTCGGGAGAAGTTATTTCTCCCTCGCGCTCAAATTTTGTCATTGGCCGGGAATC
>JAQGHW010000383.1 GCA_028291505.1 Rhodopila sp.
TGGTCTCCAGCGGGGTCGCCGCCAGCGAAGCATGTTTCGCCGCCCACCCCAGCGTCATGAAACCGCCGACATAGGTCGGCACCGCGGCGACATAGGCGGTGACATGCGGGAAGAATTTGCGGCGTCGCGCGCTGGTGTCACGCAGTTCGTCGGACTGCATGAACGGGACCCCGCACTGGTTCACGATCAGGCCGCGCGGGGTGAGTATGCGGGCGCAGTTGTGATAAAACGTGTCGGTGAACAGGACCTCACCGACGCCGATCGGGTCGGTTGAATCGACAATGATCGCGTCGAATGAGGCATCGGCGGCGCGCTGCACATAGTCGATGCCGTCGCCGACGATGACGTCGGCGCGGCTGTCGATCCAGGCGTCCCCGGCGATCGCTGGCAGGAACTGCTTCGACAGGCGGATGACCTCGCCGTCGATCTCCACCATCACCGCGCGCTTGACGGTGCCGTGCTGGAGCACGCGCCGCAGCACGCCGCCATCGCCGGCGCCGATGATCAGGACATTTTCAGCTGACCCATGGGCCAGCAGCGGCACGTGGGTCAGCATTTCCTGGTAGACGAACTCGTCGGCTTCGGTGATCTGGATCACGCCATCCAGCACCATGACGCGGCCGTGGGACGCGGTTTCGACGATTGCGATATCCTGGAAGTCGCTCTTTACCCGCGCCAGTTCACGCGTGATCAGGAAGCGCTGGCCCCAATCGGGGTAGAGCGTCTCGTTGATCCAGCTGTCGGTGGGCATTGGATGCACTCCCTCCCATGCGTCAACATTTGGGGCGTCAACATTTGGGGCCTGCACCCGGGGCGATGGCGGCGCGGGTTTGGGCCCGGCCGCCATTTACCCGCCGATCAGGCGATCAGGCCGCGCCGCTGTTCGCCGAGGTTGACGGATCGGGGCTCGAACGCCGCCTTTAGCGCCGGAAGCCCGTGATACGGGTTGCACGCGCCGCACATGAAGATGTCGATCGCGGCGAAATCGCGTTCGGGCCATGTGTGGATGGAGATGTGGCTTTCCGCCAGCACCAGGACGCCACTGACCCCACCGTTTGGTGAGAAGTGGTGGAAATGTCCGTGCAGGATGGTCGCACCGGCGGCTTCCGCGGCTTCACGCAGCGCTCGGTCGATGTGATCCGGATCGCACAGATTGGATGCGCCCCAAAGGTCGATCAGCAGGTGTGTGCCGGCGAATTTCACGCCGTCCTTCTGAACGAAATAGTCCTTCTGGACTTCCGTAGTTGCCCGCTCAGCGTCGGACTGCATCTGGTTGCTGCTCGGAAGTTCCGAGACCATCCCCAGTGGGCTGAGTGCGTTCATCGCGTACCCCTTCCTACCAGTAGACGGCCTGTTGGACCGTACACGCGAATTCGCGCCCACGGTCCCCTGGGGCCAAGAGCGCGGAACATGATGATTTGGGGGGTGGGGCGCAAGCCTCTTTTTAGCTCGAGCCCCGATAAAAGCGCATAGCCCCCGCGCGAGGGGTCTCAGCCGAGCGGGGTGCAGCCCGCTAGTATCGCCCATCAGAGAAGGGCGATACGTCGCGATATGCTTGAAGTAGCCGATTCACGCGGTACTAGCGGGCCACCACGCTCGGCTGCAGCGATTTGAGATCAGCCGGAAGCGACGTCGCGAGGTTCATTTCCTGCTTCGAGCGCTTGATATCGGCGGTGGTCCGGATCGGTTCGACCGTCAGCAACCGGAACATGTCGCCGAGAGGGCTCGCCCCGATGCGGCTGCCGTATCTGGTGCGGAGCCCCGCCAGCCCGGGGTCATCGCCCGCCCGTGCGGTGGCGGTGGCGAGGCGGAGCACGGTTCGCGTCTGGGCATCATCCAGCATGCCGTTTTCGGGCAGCGTCAGGCCGACGCAGTCCGACCAGGCCCGCTCCGCGCCCGCCCAATCCGACGCATTTTCCAGTATTTGCGCACGGGCCTGGATCGCGGGGCTGGTGCGCAACGGCGTCAGCATCGCGTTCGCCGCGGCTGGGTCCCCCATATGGGCGACCGACTGGGCCCGGAGGATCATACGTTGCTCGACCAGATCGGGCGGCAGATCGTGGCCCTCGGATCCGTCCAATGTCGTCCGAACGCCGGCGTCGTTGCCATCGCGCGATTGGAGCGTCGCCAGGCTGGCGCCGAACCGCGCCTTCGCCACATCCGACTTCGACGACCGCATCAACTTCGCCAGCACCGGTTTTGCTCTTTCGGGCAGGTCCAGTGCGAGGAGTCGCTCCGCCAGCGATTGCTGCTCTGCGTCGTCGTCAGTGGAGTCGAGCATCAGATCGGCGTTTTCATCCACCGTGGAGACGAAATCGATCGGTGATATCTGCTGATCGCTCTGGTCGCGGATCATTCCCGCGAACATGTCCTTCAGCCGTTCATGAATCGGTGTTGCCTGTTCGGGAAAATCGGTCTCGGCTTGCCTCAGTGTTGCCAGCGCCACGCGCGACGCGCCGGTCTGCGCGCGCAGATCCGCGATACGTTCGCGCAACGCGAGTTCCCGTGCGTCGCCTCGCCAGGCGTAAAGCAATTTGTCGAGGGCATCGGCCGCCTTGACCTTGTCCAATTTGCGCGACGCCAGACGAAGTTCGACGGCGCGGATCGCCGCGCGCGCCCGATCGAACTGGTCGTGCCCATTTGCCAGCGCGTCGAGCATGCCGAGCGCCTGGTCCGTGGCGCCCTCGGCCTGTTTCATCAAGGCGCGTGCATAGGCAAGCCCGGGATCCTTCTTATGCTGACCAAGCAGGTGCGCCGCCGGGGCGATTTCGCCACCATTGATCATGGTTTCGACGATCAGGGGCAGGATGTGGTCGCGGATCGGCCGGGGATATTGAAACACCAACGGAGCTGTCGCCGCGAACACCGCCGCGGCGCCGGGTGAGCCGTCATCCTGCATCGCTTGCCGCACCGCTCGCCACAGCGAAATCTCATCGGTGCCGTCCAGCCTGGGGTCGGCCAGTGCATCGGCCTCTTCCGGCCGGCCCGCAAGCAATGCCGCGATCGCGGTCAGCGCGCCGGTTTCGGCTGAGGCTGCCTCCTTCGGGTCCTGTTCGGCGGCCATGTGCAGCAGGCTTTCGGCCTCCGCGGCGAGGCCGAGCGACATGAAGCTTTGCGCGGCGATACGATGTCTGATCCCTCGGGCCATTGGCGCGGACGTAGCAGCTTCGGCGATCTGCCTGGTCGCGCGCCGCAGCAGAGCCTCGGGCGGTATGGTCGAGAAAACCAACCGCCGGGTCAGCATCGCGGCATCCAGCAGGCTGTCCGTGAGGCTTGTCGGGGGCGACAGCAGCAGGCCCGCGGGACCGCCTGTCAGGCTGAACCCGGTCGGGGTCTGTTTGAACGTGATGGCGTCTGAGAGTGGCTCCACCACCACGCCCTGTATCGTTGGGCGGAGAATGAATTCGCTGCCTCGGCGGGTGATCACCACGCCCTGGCCGGGACGATGCTGCGTGCCCACCAGCAGTGTGGCCCCGGTGTCCGGGTCGGCGAGGCTGATGACATCGCCGGCTTGCTCCG
Source organism: Rhodopila sp. (assembly GCA_028291505.1). Classification (GTDB taxonomy): domain Bacteria; phylum Pseudomonadota; class Alphaproteobacteria; order Acetobacterales; family Acetobacteraceae; genus Rhodopila. The sequence goes on from JAQGHW010000383.1 coordinate 3,520, forward strand.
CTGCGAAGCGCAGATACCCATCGGCGTATGAGACAGCGATCGGTTGTTGCCTGGGAGCGGTGGTCAGCGCCGCGATGCGCCAGCCTTGCGGCATCTGGGTGAGGGCGATCGACCGCGCGGGTGGAAGCGGGATGCGAAACAGCGTGCCATTGGGCAGAAGTTGCACCGTGGCTGCGCTGAACACCGGGTCGCTTCGCAGCGCGCCCATGTCCACCGGCCGCCGTTCGTCGAACACGATATAGGTGTTGTCGCCGTTGCGGAACGATGCTGCTCCGGTGGTGCTGTCGAAGGCGACCTGGAAGGCCGAACCGTCCAGTCCCGCCGGCATTTTCACCCGTCGTGCCAGCAGGGCGATGGGGCCCACGTTCTCGGGCAACACGTCACGTCCCGGCGGCGTCTGTTGGGTTGCCACGATCGGTTTTGGGCCGGGCAGGGTTTGGGCGGGCGTCGATTGGGCTGGCGTCGATTGGGTGGGCGTCGATTGGGTGAGCGGTAGCGGTTGTGCCGACACCGGGGTGCGCTCGGCGGTTGAGGCGGGCTGTGCCGCCGCCGGTTCGGCAATGGATCGGCCGCCCAGTTCAGGGGCCAATGCCATCGAACTCGGCGGGTGCGGCCCGGGCCGGGATTTTGCCGGTGAAGCGGCGTTGCCCGAACCATCCAGGATGTCGAAGACGACGCGGCCGTCCAGGCGCGTGGGATGAAGCTTGACCCCGTGCTTCAGGATCAGGTCGAGCGTCTGACCGTCGGTCGTTATCGAGAGGACGTTGCGGGGCGCGGCAGGCGGATTTCCCAGCTTGATGTCGTCGGCGAAACGCACCACCACATGGTCGCCGTCCTGATCGAGCTGGTAGGTGGTCTTGTCGCTCCGATCGATTACGACACGTCCGAAGTCGGGATGGTTGCCCGATCGGACGGTCGTTGTGGCGCCTTGTGCTTCCGGGGCCGCGGCATGGCCCGCGATGGTTGCCCCGGCGGTCAGACTGGCCAGGATCACGCCGAACACAGGTGCGCGTGAGATCCAGGGACAGATCATTTAGAAATCGGCCAGCAACTTATCGATATCCGATTGATCCATCGCATGTGCCGGAAGCTGCGGGCCGTTCAACAGGTCCGCGTCGGAGGCGACATGGGTCGTGGAGACGCGTGCGGCGGCAGCCGTTGCGCCGAAGGTACCGATGATGTGCGCGACTTTTCCCTCGATCGTCTTCAACGTGGTGACGACCTTGGTGATCCGCTGCCCGGTGATGTCCTGGAAGCTGCAGGCTTCGTAGATCTTGGTCTGCGCGGCCAGCAGTTTCGTCGCCGCTTCGCCGGTGACAGTCGCTGCTACCTCATCCAGCATCTCGCAGCTTTCCAATATCGCGTCCGTAGCGTGGGCGGTATGCTCGACGATCGCATCCAGTTCATCCGTGGCGAACGGGATGTCATGGTCGGTAATATCGTCGACACGCAGCGCGGCGATTTCCGATTTGGTATTGGCGATCATCTGCCCGAGTTCTTCGACTTCGCGCAGCAGAGACGACTCCTTTGCGCTCAGTTCGTGGCTTATTGTTGTCAGCACGGCACGTACTACCTCCGCGACCATTCCGGATTCGGGTTCGGATTGTTGAGCCCTGATTTCGGTTAGCTTACGTTTGAGGGCGTTGATGCCGGTTGGGTTCGGCTCACCAGGGACGTCAAGCATGGCCAAGGACTTTTTCAATCTTGTCCTTCAGCGTTTCCGCGTTGAACGGCTTGACGATATAGTTGGACACGCCCGCCGCCTTGGCCGCGATCACGTTTTCCGTCTTGCTCTCGGCGGTTATCATGATGAACGGCATGGTCTTCAGGCGATTGTCGGCCCGCACTTCCTGCAGCAGTTGCAGGCCGGTCATCGGCGCCATGTTCCAGTCGCTGATCACCAGGCCGAAATTGCCGCCGCGCAGCTTGGAGAGCGCGTCGGAACCGTCTGACGCTTCTTCGACGTTGTTGAACTCGATCTGCTTGAGCAAATTACGGATGATCCGCAACATCGTTTTGTAGTCGTCCACAATCAAAACGTTCATAGTCTTGTCGATCGCCATCTCACACTTTCCTTTGTATAGTTTCAGCCACCAGAGAGGTTGTTCTTTAGCCCTGCGATTGGCGCGCCCACTGCGTCGCGGCCGGTTCGCATCTGTGCCAACTCCCCGGTCACGTCGCGTGCCTTGTCGGGGGTCATCGCAGCCATGATGGAAGCCGCCTTTGCGTCCTTCATTCGATCCAGAATTTGCAGCAGCACGGGCATCGACAGGTCGTTGAAGATCGTCGCGGCTTCCTTGGGCTTCATGGTCTCGTACAGCTTGACGAGGCCTTGCCAGCCGGCGTCCTCCTTCTGCTTCTGCGCGGCGTCCAGGGTTTCGAGCTTCTTCTGCAGGGCCTGCAGTTCATCCACCCGTGTCGTGAGCTTCTGTTCCGTCGCGATCTGGACGGATTCCCGCGCTGTGATCGCGTCGGCACGCTGGTCCAGGTTCTGCCGGCGCTGCCGAAGTTCCTGCAGCAGGGCCTTCTCGCTGTCGCTGACCGGTGGCGGCCCATCCAGCTTCGGTGGCGGTCCCGTCGGGACGGCGGCCTTCGCCGGTGCCGGGGGCGGGCTTTCCGCGTGCGGCTTGGCATTCTCCTTGGTTTGTTCGGTGCTCGCGGCATTGGCCGCGGCCACCATGGCATTGTCGGGAATTGCGCCGTGGGTCACGAGAACCTGCAAAAGGACGCCGCACTTCAACAGCAACAACCCGCCGAGGGCGGCGATCGTCGCAGGCAGCAGCCGCGGCATGGGGACCTTCAACATCAGCGGGCCAACCGCAACGCCTGCATCAGGTTGCGTTCAACCTGATTGCCGCCCTTGGGTACTTTGGTTTCAGCCGTGGCGGCGGGCCGATCCTGCGTCAACGGCCGAGCCGCCCGCACCAGCACGTCGAGCCGGTCGGCAAGCTGCTCGCCTCGTTCGGTCAGGTACGCGAGGTCGTCCTTCAGCGTTACAGACTGGGTCAACTGGCTTTCAATCTGGCGGCCAGCGCCGTCCGCCGCGGCACGCAGACGCTCGATGCCGTTTTCCGCCTGGTGCGTGCTGGTATTGAAATGCACCACCAGCGATTCAAGCGAGGCCCGGTCGCGCTTCAGCACGCCCAGCGCCCGTTCCAGCTTGACCGCCTGAAACAAGGTTGCGCCGAGCAGCACGACGAGCACGATTTCGAGGGTCCATTCCATGCCAGCT
>JAQGHW010000395.1 GCA_028291505.1 Rhodopila sp.
CCAGTTCGGATCGTTTGAGGGTCGCCAAGTCGGCGGGATAGAGGTCATGCATCCAGACCGCTCCTTCAGACCCCGTTGACGCCCGAATGCCGCCCGACGGCCGGTATCGGCGTGATCCTATGTCACACGGTGGTCGGCACGGCAAGACCCGAACGCGGTGGCGTGGGCAACGAGCGGTACGGCTCGCGATGCCATCTCGGGGACAGACGCTCAAGGTGCCTGGAATCTGATCGGATCATGGCAAGGCCCTATTGTAACACCGATTCTGTGTCGGCGGGCTACATCACCGTTGCTGAAACTCATAGTCAGGGTCAGTCGCTTCGACGCAGACACGACCGGCGTTGCGGCGGCGGAAGCAACCTTGTAGCGCATATGAGAAGCCTATCCTCACGGAGGCCAACTATGCGTCACGATGTCATTCCCTTGTGCGCCCATTCGACCGAAATCTTGCTCGATTTTAATGATAATGCGGTTTCGACCGATGAGACGATCGTCTGCTTCACCAATCAGTGCGGCTCTACCTTGCTGTGTTCCGCCCTTTCATCACTCGGTCCAGGCAATCCGCGTGGCAAGGATAACTATGAATTTCCACATTGAGGATCTGTGTACAACGAAACCAAGGTCGCCGGACTAACAAACCTCCAGGCGTATGTGGAGGGTTCACAGCATAAATCAGCTTAATTCCTTGTGGGAACAAGGATTTTTTAGAAAGACCTCCGGAGGCGTTCGGGCGGGAGCGGCGTTCGGGCGCGACAGGCTGGTTGCGAGCGTTCCCAGGATGAGGCACGCCGAAATTTTCCGATGGCAGCGAAGATGATTTGATGGTGGCAACGTAAATGCCGATCTTTCCGGTTTTTCAGAATAAGGTCCGATCGAAGGAACCGACCCGCACCCACCAAAATCATTGAGACGAACATGTTGTTTGGCCACGGTTCGGCGGGGATTTCGTTATCCTTGATTGTCGGAAGCGCCCCTTCGGCCAAGGATCTCGTGGACCTTCGGTTGGATGGAGTTTGCAGAATATCCGTCAATAATGCGTGGAGAATTCGCAACGATTTTCATTATTCCATATTTCCGAAGGATTTTCCCGCCGAACGACGGCCAGGGCCCGACTGGCCGGCCACGATCGTTACCAACGCCGGCTATATTCCGGCTATGAACGCAGCCGGCGGCATCATCTTCTGTGGTGCCACCATGGCGTTCGCGGCCGGCTACTGGGCGGCCCACACTCTTGCCACGCCGGTGGTCGCCTTCTACGCGTCCGACATGGTGTATGATGGCACGCCGACCCATTTCTACGGCACCGGTTCGCCCGATCCGTTGCGCGATAACGTGTCTCTGCGCAGCCTGGAGGCGAAGTCGGTCCGGCTGTTCGCATGGGCGCTGGCTCGGGGGGTACTTTTGGTGAACAGTTCCAGAGCGCCGACCAGTCGCCTGGTGTTTCCCCGATTGTCATTGGGGGCTGCCCGGATCTGGCCCGGGCAATCTCATCTCGCCGATGCCTGGAGGCCGTTACTGGAGGAGGCGGCTCGAATTCGCGCCGTTGAGGCTACCGCTTCGTTCGACGCGTTGCGTGAGGACATCGGGCGGTTGGCGGATAGACCTGAGAATCTAGCCTTTATCGAAGCGGTCGATCGCGCCTGGCTGGCGACGATCCCGCTGGTGGCCGAAGGATGGGCGGAATTCCGGGCCGATTGATTGTGGACTCGTTTTGGCGGGACCGTGGCGGCCACCGGCGCCGGTTGCTGTGCGCCGTTGCAATCGGCAGGGCCAGCGCGGCCAATGCGCCGGGGCGATCATCGCGGTCGCAGCACAAGCTTGACCCGGTTGAGAACGTTAGATACCAGTAGCGTCCGGTTCCGGCGAATGGCCCGTTTCGTGGCTGGAACGTTATCATATTTGACGGGAATCAATTTACTTGCGTGATGCTCGCGCCTTTGTCGTGTTCTTCGCGCTGCTGGGGACGCTGACCGCTTGCTCATGGCTGCCGCGTTCGGGGCCGTATCGATCGGACATGCTGGCGGCGGGCAATGCGGGAAGCGGCATTTCCGTGATCGAACTGGATGCCGCGACCGTCAGTCGTCTGTCGGCCAGCCCGGCGGCGTCGCTGCTGGGGGCCTTCGGCGACTACCGGCCGCCGCGACAGCAGCGTATCGGCGTCGGCGACGTGGTTCAGATCACGCTGTGGGAAGCCGGCCCTGGCGGCCTGTTCTCCAGCCCCGTGGTCGATCGTTCCAGTTCAGGATCGCGTTCGGCGGTGATTCCCGAGCAGGTCGTTGCGCAGGACGGGTCGATCACCGTGCCGTTCGCGGGGCGGATTCAGGTGGTCGGGCACACGCCGCCCGAGGTCGAGCGCACGATCGTTCAGCGCCTGGGCGACAAGGCAATCGACCCGCAGGCGCTGGTGACGCTGACGCGCAATGTCAGCAACACGGTCACCGTGATGGGCGAGGTCTCGCCGGGCGCACGTGTGCCTTTGAGCGTGCGCGGCGACCGGTTGTTCGACGTGATTGCTTCGGCGGGTGGGATACGGGCGCCGGTGACCGATATCTCGGTGGTGCTGGCGCGCGATGACCACATCGTGCGGGTGCCTATGGAGGCGGTGCTGGATGACCCGCGCGAGAACATATACCTGCGTCCTGGCGACGTGGTGACGCTGGTGCATGATCCGCAATCGTTTACGGCGGTTGGCGCGACGGGGCGCAATGCGGTTGTGCCGTTCGACACGGCCAAGCTGACGCTTGACGAGGCCTTGGCCAAAGCTGGCGGCCTGCTGGACGACCGCGCCGATCCATCTGGGCTGTTCATCATTCGTTTCGAACCTGCCGGCATTGCCCACCAACTGCCGGGGGTGGCGGCCGTTAATCCCCAAGCCGGGCCGCAAGCCGGGGGCGTTCCGGTGGTCTACCATCTGAGCATGCGAAATCCGTCCGCCCTGTTCCTGGCGCGCGAATTCCCAGTGCGCAACAAGGACATCGTGTATGTCTCCAATGCCCCGATCACGGACGTGCAGAAGGTGTTCAGCCTGTTCAACCTGCTGGTCTCGCCCGCGGTGGCTGGTGTAACGATCAATGGCGCGGCACCGTGAGCGCGGCTGGCTGAGTGATGGACGTGCTTGTCGCCGGCATGCCCGGGCCACTGTTGCGCTGGACCTGCGACGTAGTTTCTCATGCGGCTTCACTGGCCCACCGAACACTGGCGTATGAAGCGGTCGCGGCGGATGGTGGCTGGATGCCGCCTGACGGGCCATGCCCCGGGCCGCCTCCCGCAGGCATACGGCTGTTCGTCGCGCATCACCCCGGTGAGGCGATTGCGGCGGCGGTGCGCGAGGGCCGGCTGGCAGCACTGCTGGTCGTCGACGACCCTGTGCAGGCCCTGCTCGAGATGCGTCGGGCGGGGGTGGAGCGAGACGTGGCCCTGCGTGGGCTGTCGTCATCCGCGACGCTGTTGGGCGAGATGACTGGCAGCGGTTCGGCGTTGGTGGTGGCACAGCGGTCCGGCCTTGGCGACGACTCACTGCTGGACCGCGTGCAGGCGTATCTGGGGTTGGCGCTTCGCCCGGCGGATGTGGCGATGCTGGCAGAACGTTTCGGTGCCGGCGGGCTGGGCGCGGCGCCGGCGGAAGCAGTTTCGCAGCCCGCGGCGGACGGGGATGGATTGACCCCGGAAGACGTCGCGATCATCGACGGTGCGTTGGCACCAGCATGCGTTTATGTCCTCACGGGGCAACGCGGTGCGGTCACCTGGCCACGTGCGTGCTTATTCTGGGGCGATCACCCGGGCGAGCCCGCACCACGGGTCCTGGGTTTGACCGGGCCGTCCCGCGTTCTGGTCTACGGCCCCTACTTCCACCTGGCGTCTGGACGCTGGACGGCGCGGGCCATCCTGGCTTTTTCGCCGGCGTGCCGCGACATGGCGTTCAGCGTCGAGCTGCACGGCAGCGCCGAATTTGGCCGCTGCGAGTTCGTGGTGGACCAGGCTGGCGTGTTCGCCGTTACGTTTCCGGTGACGGTGCGGTCAGCGCGAGAGCCGCTGGAGATGCGACTGGTGTCGCGACGGGGTGCGATCGAAGGGACACTTGGTATTGAAAGAATCGAGTTCCGGCCAGAGCCTGTCTGATAGCGGCGGCCCGGTGGAGCGGTTTCGAGTTGGTTGCCCCCCAGCCGGTACCGGCGCCGGGGCCAAATGGGCGGACCCGGGCGCGTGACGCAAGAATTTTTCAGCGAGGCAGTATCGCGGCAGGCCCATCAACGCCGCGGGCGTACCAGGCGGCCGTTCGGGACGTTGGTATGGCGGATCAAAGCGTCGCGTATATGGCGCACGCCAGCTTTACGTCGTCGAACACGCGCCCGCGGCCATCCTTCAGAACGAGCACCTGATTGCAATATGTCTCGACCACGTCCATCGCGTGAACCGCGAGGATCATGCCGCAGTGACGGCGGTTGTCGAAGATTTCGCGCTGGCACTTCTCCTGGAAGCGGTGGTCGCCAACCATGATGATTTCGTCGATGAGCAGACATTCGAAATCGACCGCGAGGGAAATCCCAAGGGAGAGACGTGCGCGCATGCCATCGGAATAAAACCGCATGGGCTCATAAATGTAACGGCCGAGTTCGGTGAAGTCGGTAACGAACTCCAGCATCTGCTTGAACGGGGTTCGGTAGATTCGCGAGATGAACCGCATGTTGTCGTAGCCGGTCGTCTCGCCCTCAAAACCACTGCCGAGGGCGAGTGGCCAGGACATGTAGAGGCCGCGATGGACATGACCGCTGGTCGGTCGGAGCAATCCCGCGAGCAGTTTGATGAGGGTTGACTTGCCGGCGCCGTTACGCCCCAGCACCCCCATGCGGTCGCCGGGCCCGACACGGAAATTGATACCGTCGAGGACTCGGCGCGATCCATTTTCGACCGGGAAATCCTTTACGAGCTCGGTTGCGATGATTGCTCGTTCGCCTCCTGGCCCGTGGCCGCGGGCGGCACGGGGACGGAGCGACACCGGGTTCGGGATATCGGATCGTTCGATCGCCGGCAAATCGGTTTACCCGGTCATGCCATGCGGCGGCCGGCGCGCGCTGGTGCGGGGCCGGTCGGGCGGAACAACATGAAGACCGTGAGGCCCGCCACAAGCACGCAGACAGTCCATAGGATCCCGCGGGGATAGCGGGCCTTGTCGGCCAGGCCGGGTTCAACCACAGGTTCCAGGTAGGCCTGTTGGCGCAGCACATCGAGCCGCGACACCTGCAGGAGATCCAGGGCCGAGATTAAGCTTCGCTGGGCAAAATCGCGGGTGAGCACGAGACGCTCATAATCGGCGATCTTCGGCGCCAGAGACATATCGCCGCCAGCCAAAGCAACGCGCTCATTGTCGATCTGTCCCTGCAGCGCCCGGACGCGCCCGCGCAACGGCGCGATCTGGGGACTTCTTGGCGTGGCCTGCATGGTGACGTCCAATTGCGCCGCGGTATCTACCAACTGCATTGAGAGTGTACCGATCGTCGCCAGGATCGTTTCCGAATATTTGGTGGGATCGATCACCGACTCACGCTCGCGGAAAGCGGTCAGGCGATCCTCAGCCACGAGAGCCGCCGAGCGGTCACGTGCCACCTCGGCCGTTGCCAGTTGCACCGCGTCGGTTCGCGCACGTTCGTTCAGGCGGTTCAACAGCGCCTCCGCGCCATTTATCAGGACGGTCGCGAGGCGCTGGGCATCGTCGGGCCGGAACGCCTCCACATGGAGGTTGGTGACCCCGGTCGAGGATTCGTAATCCACCGAGACCATGGAGAGGTAGAACTCGTACAACTCCTCATCGCTGGCGCCATTGAGCCACCCGGGGAAGCGCCAGAACGGGTCCCGCCCTGCCCGTTCGGCGGCGGCACGCAGGTCGGCTTTGTCCAGCAGCAACCGGACGGCGTCGCGCGACAGCATGAAATCGCGCACCGCGTACGAATCGTCGGAACTGATGCCCTTGGGGCCTTCGTCTATCGACAAGGTCTGGGCGGCGGGGTTCAGTCCATTCGGCTTACGGACCAGGAATTTCGCGTCGCTGCCGTAGCGATCGACCGCAACAAAGCCGAAATATCCGCCCGTTAGAAGGGTCGGCAGCAGGACGATCAACAGGAACCGGACGGCAAGCCGCATCCATCGGCGGCGGCGTGGATGCGGTGGCGGGAACGATCCGACCAAAGAAGGTCTGGAAAGTTCGAGGGGCTGGATGACGTCGGCCCAGGCATCGGTGCCTTCTGGCGGCATGGAACGACCTAACTGCAATGGGTGACATTGGCAACGCCGACATGCTAGCACCATCCGCGTGACAAAACGAACAGTTGATGCGCGACGCCTCCAAACGAGGTCTGGTCGATGCCTTCTTCACGGATAACACCGGATTGGAGCAGCGTGCCGGCCGGTCGCCGGATTGGCGTGTCGCGCCGCGAGTTCCTCGGCATCAGGTCGCGTCTGGGCCTGCGATATTGGGGTGTCCTGCTGCGGGCGATGCTTGTCCTGCTGCCGACTATCTGCGCCGGGGTTTACTTCGGCGCGATCGCCACTGATCGTTACGTGTCCGAGGCACGCTTCGTAATCCGCAGCGCCAAACCGACCTCATCGCTGGGCGGCCTGGGTGCCCTGTTGCAGCTTGCCGGGCTGTCGCGATCGCAGGACGATGCCTATGCGGTGCATGATTTCCTCACGTCACGGGATGCGCTGCATCAGTTGGCGGAGCGGGTCGATCTGCGGGCGATCTACAACGATCCCGACGCCGACTTCATCGCGCGCTACCCTTCGCCGTTCTATGGACGCTCGGATGAGGCTCTCTACCGTTACTTTCAGAGCATGCTGAGCGTTGTGGTGAACAACAGCACCGGTCTCACGACGCTTCGGGTGCAGGCGTTCCGAGCGGAAGACTCCGAACGGATCGCGCGCGCCATGTTGGACCTTGGCGAGGGCCTGGTGAACAGGCTGAACGAGCGGATGCAGGGCGACGCCATGGCGGTCGCGGCGGCCGAAGTCGCTCGGGCAGAGCAAAGCAGGGTTGCGAGGCAGATCGCGATTACCGAATTTCGTAACCGGGAGCTGATGCTGGATCCCGGGAAGACGTCCGCCATTGTCGTCGAACTAATCGGAAAACTGTCGGCCCAGCTTGCCGACGCGCGGGCGGAGATCGCCGAAACCCGCGGCAACTCGCCGAACAGCCCCCAGTTGCAGTCGTTGCAGCAGCGGGCTGATGCGATCGAACATCAGATCGATGTCGAACGTGGCCGGGTGGGAAGTTCGTCGGACGGCCTGGCCGAGAAGATCGCGACGTATGAACGGCTGATGCTGGAACGCGAGTTCTCGATCCGCACGCTGGCCCAGGCGGTGACGGCGCTGGAGACGGCGCGCATCGAGGCTCGGCGCCAGCAGATCTACCTGGAACGGGTGGTTGAACCGGGCCGGCCGGATGAGGCGACGATGCCTCGGCGCTGGGAGACGGCGTTGACGATATTCGGCTTCAACGTGATTGGCGGCGTTGTGCTGTGGCTGATCGGCGCGGGGTTGCGTGAACATGCCTCGCATGGGGGGCGGTAATTGCGCCCATGAGCTGGCCTTGGCTGAAGACGGCGGCCCAGGATGGTCGCGGGCCGATGGCTGCTGAATCGCCTGACCTGTTGGGGCGGGCCGATGCGTTGCGCGATGCGCGTCGCTGGGGGGAGGCAGCGGACGCCTACCAGGCAGTGCTGGAAGGTGCACCTCGGCGAGCCGCGATCTGGGTGCAGCTTGGGCATGCGCGCAAGGAATCCGGCGCCGTGGCGGAGGCCGAGGCCGCGTACCGGTGTTCGCTGGAACTGTCGCCGGACGTGGCCGACACGTATCTGCAGCTTGGGCAACCGGCAACGGCCAGGAAGCCGAGATTGTAGATGCCGAATTTCAGCGAACCGATCTCATTGTCGCGGATGGCCGGGATCGTGTCGTCGGGTTCGACCTGGTGTGGCGTCAGGACCACGTTGTAACGATCAAGCAGGTCCTCCACGTCGCCCAGGTCACCGAGAACGGCGATGTCGGGGTCGAGATAGACGACCTTGCGCGCGCCCTGCTCCAGCAGCCGGCACAGCATCTGGCCCTTCACGGCGGTGCACAGTTCGACGACGTCGTGCTCGAACATCCAGTTGCGCAGGTCGGGGAAGTCCAGCTCACCGATTCGCACGATCCGGTCGATCGGTTCCCGCGACGGATCGAACGAAAAGCCGGGTGGCGGCTCGTCGGACAGACACAGCGTCAGCGTCCAGTCCGGATGATGCCGGCGCAAGGTCTCGCTGAGCACGCGAACCCGGTCGAGGTAGGCGAACGAAGCGCTGGTGAAACACTGGACCTCAGACATGTTGCAGCCCCTGCCTTACCGTTGCTCCCCTGGCCGTTGCTTTGGCGGCCGCGCCGTCACCGGTTGGTGCTTCCAGGCGATCGGCCGTGGCGCCACCCGGCAGCACCGCACCGCGACGGCGGGGCCGGCGGCACAGCTCCACGAGTTCGTCGCCTGCGAACAACGCTGTCAGCGCCTCGATGTCGGCGACCGCGCAGCCTTGCGCGGGAGCATTGGCTGCCACCGCGGGCCACATATTGCCGGCGTCGCGACGGGTCACGACGAAGGCGCCGCTGGCCAGCGCCTCATGCACGGTGAAGCAGAACGTCTCGGGCCACAGCGACCACGCGACCACCGCGTCCACACCCGATTCCGCCAGTGCCTCTACCATCGCATCGCGGCAATCCGGCACGACCTGCACCGGGACACCGCGGATGCAGCCGGGCATGGGCACGCTGGCGGAGGCGCCGAACTGGAGAAACTCGTAGCGGCCATCGTCGGCGAAGCGCAGCGCCAATTCCTCGAATACGTACCAGCCTTTGTGGAGTACCCGAGCGCCGAGATGCGCCACTCGCAGGCGGCGTCCGGCGCGGTGGGCGTTGTCGCCCGCGGCCGGGGCCAGCACCAGGCGGGCCAACGGCTGCACGACCGCCGTCGCGTGCGGCAGGTCCGCGGTCAACCAGACGTCGAGGGCGGCTTGCGACGGCGCCAGGACCACCGGTCGGGTAGCCTCGAAGAAGGAGCGGACACGCGTGCTGTGGCCGCCGCGTGCGGCGCCATAGGAGCATACGCCGCAGGCACCCGAGTCCGGCGGCGGCGCGGCGCAATACGCGACGTCGTTGCGCATCAGCGCATAGCTCAGGCAGATCGTGAAGAAGTCGTGCACCCACACGGTCGGGGTCACCCCGCCAGCCGCCTGCAGCAGCATCGCGACGCATTCGGGTTCGTGGCCCATCAGGTGGTGCACCACGAACTCGATGGCGCTACCGGATGCAGACAAGGCGGCCAAAACGGCTGCGAGGTCCGCGGCGAGCACCACGCCGCAATGCTTTCCGTCCAGCAGCGCGGCGAAGCGAAACCGCCCGATTTCCGCCGGCTCCGCGAGCACCGGCAGCGGCGCCGCCGGCGACAAATGCAGGTATTGGGCGCCCCGCCGCGAGAAGGCCTGACGCTCATCGCCGATCAGGTTCTGCACGCCGCCGTAGTTGCGGACGTAGTCGTCCTGGCTGAGCGAGACCACCAGACTGGTCCCATCGAGCAACGCCTGCAGCGTGGCACGCGACATCGGCGGGGACCGGTCGGCGGCACCGCCCCAGTCAAAGGGCGCGCCGTCGCGGGTCCTCGGCCTGTGCGAGTTGGCGGCGTTCGGCATCCAGCAGGGGTCGCGTGGTTCGGCCTTCCCGCCGGCCCGCCCAGATCCAGTGCAGCAGCGGGTCCATGCCGGCGAGGGCAACGTCGCCGTGCTGCTGGAGGTAATGCCGCACGTCGAAGGTTCGCGAGGGGTTGTGGCCGTCGCGCCACCCGGTCAGGTGGTAATGTGCGAGCGGATCGAGGCCGGCCTCCCGCACATCCGGGTTCGCCATCAGGTAGAACACCGGATCAAAATTAGGGTGCGAGGGTCGCGCGGATACCGGCATCCATGGCGCGGGACAGCGACTCCGGGTCACGCATCGCCAGTGTTCTGGCCTCACGTCCGGCATCGTCCAGCGCCGGGTTGAGCCGCTGTGCCGCCTCATAAGCGTGGATCGCGGCCGCCGTCTCACCCAGCAGCTTGAGCACGTGGCCGAGTTGCAGGAAGACGTCGGGGTCGTTGGGCGTCAACGCAATGGCGCGCTCATAAGCTGCCCGTGCCGCCGCCAACGCGCCACGCTCCTTCTCGGCGTGACCATGCTGCACCCAGATCGCGGCATCGTCCGGCCGCTGCTGGAGGTAGCGGTGGTACATGGTGGCCGCCTCCGGCCAGTCGAGGCGGTCGCGCGCCAGGTCGCCGAGGGCGCGCAGGTTGTCCGCAAGCGCCTGGTTGCCGATGGCGCTATCGAGCCGCATCGCGGTTTCATAGGCCTCCTGGGCGGCCGTGTGTTCTTTCATCTCCCGCAGCAGGTGCCCGAGTTGGAGATGCGGGTCGGCGTCGCGGGGGGCCAGGGCACAGGCCTGTCGATAGGCGGTTCGGGCGGCCGTCATGGCGCCACGCTCCTTCTCGGCATGCCCGAGCTGCACCCATAGCGCCGCGTCGCGTGGCCGATAGCTGAGATAACGCTGGTAGAAACCCGCCGCCGCGTCCCAGTCGCGCCGGTCACGAGCATCGTCGGCCGCGCCGCGCAGGCGGTGGGCGGGTGGCAACGGAGTGAGCAAGTTGCTCAGCCAGCGAGATGTCTCGCGTTGACGCAACATCTGGAAGGTTCTCCAAGGTGTGCTGTTAAAGGGGCCGTGCGTCCCAGAAGCCCGCGGGCATCTTTCTAAAGCAGACTCCGCCGGCTTGACCAACGGATAGATGTGCGATTCGCTGTCGCCATCGATTCGGGCAGGTGCGGCATGAGTGGCAAGTCCTCGG
>JAQGHW010000398.1 GCA_028291505.1 Rhodopila sp.
CCCGGGCAGCCACTGGCTTCTATCCGGCGGGCATAATCGGCCATTCGGCTCAGCAACCGGTCATGCGGTTCCGCGCCGGGGTCCGGGCGGATCATCGCGCTTACTCTCATGGTTGTCCTCCGATCATTTCGCAGCATTGAGGCACGGCAGGAAGATTGCCGCAAATTCTCCCGCAACCGAAACCACGGCCGTCCCGCATGAAACCGTCGTTGCGAGAAGCCCAGCGACGCGGCAATCTCCTGTGCCGCAGGAGCACCTACGCCATGAAACTGAACCACGTCGCCAACCGGCTCGATTCGCGGCATTTCGAGATCGTCGTCGAAATGCTGAAAGTGAAGCTTGGCTTCATCCAGCTTCGCCGCACCGAACGGTCGATCTGGCTGCGACAGCCTGGAACGAACGTGGACCTGCAGTTCAGCCGCAGCGATACCGTTCACCGCGACGCCGACAAGCGCCGTTCCCAGGTCTCGTTTCTGAACGAAACGCCCCAGGCCGCGCTGCAGGATCTGGCGGACTGGGCGCTGGCACACGGGCTGGAAGCCGCGGTCGGCAGCTATTCCGACAAAGAGTTCTTCCTGGATGCCCCCGACGCCTTCGTTGATTTCGTCATCGAAGCAATGACTCCGGACCTCGCCGACTATGGTGTAGCAGAATAACAAAAAGACCATTACTGCAGCGTCCAGGAAACTCGAATCACGGGCCGGCCATGATTCGCTGCGTGAATCAGCACGGGTTGTGAATACCCACCAACGACGGCACCATGCCAAAATCGATCGTCGGGGGACAGCACATATGATGGGATGGAGGGCGCGGATAGGATTTCTGGTGCCGCCTGGCAATCCGACCGTAGAACCGGAAATGTCGGAGCTCGCTCCACCGGGCGTCTCCGTGCATTTCAACCGTATGTCGGCCACTGGACTCGCTGGCACCCATGCCGGCCAGGAAGAGCGTAATCGCAGCCAGATCGCCAGCCTGGACGATGCCACGCGTCTGCTGGCAATGATCTCGCCCCAGGTCATCGTCATGGCCCACACCGCGACCAGCTATACGCTCGGCCGCCAGGCCGAGGCCGAACTGGTCCGTCGGCAAGAAGCCGCGTCAGGCACACGGTTTGTGACCGCGTTCGGCAGTGTGCTACAGGCGCTTGATTGCCTCGGTGTTCGGCGGGTCGCTTACGCAACGCCCTATGATGCCGAACTGACGGAGCAGGGCCGAACCCACCTGACACTGCACGGGCTCGACGTAGTGGGGGTCGCTCGGTTGGAGGGGGTGCGCAATATTTACGAGGAAACCACGGAACGCGCCTACGCAGTCGGCAGACTGGCCGATCGGCCGGAAGCCGAGGCCGTTTTCCTCAGCGGCACCGGGATGCCAACCTTGGCGATGCTTCAGGTCCTGGAAGACGACCTTGGCAAGCCGGTGATCTCCGCCGCCTCGGCGATGATGTGGAACGCGCTGCGCGTCGCCGGCATAAAAAGCCCGCGCCAAGGCTACGGACGCTTGTTCCTCCAGACATGATGCATTCCCTGGATCAGGTTTTTCCCAACGGGCAGCCGGCGTCAGCCTCCGGGCGGAACGCCTTGCTGCCGGGGACAGTCTGCAAAATCTCCTCATAATCCCACGGCCCGTGGGACTCGGCAGGCTGTTTGACCCGAACCAGATACATGTCATGCACCAGCCTGCCATCCGGCCGGATCCGACCATTGTCGGCGAAGATGTCCTTCACCACCGTCGCACGCATGTTCGCCACCACCGCGGCGCTGTCCGTGGTTCCGGTCGTCGCGACAGCGCGCAGGTAGTGCGATACGGCCGAGTAGACCGCGGCGTGGTTCATCGTCGGCATCGCATGGCGCAGGTTGAAGAACCGCTGAGACCACGCTCGCGTTTGCTCCGTCCGACCCCAGTCGAAAGAAGTCATCAGCGTGATCCCCTGGGCGGCGGCCAAGCCCAGGCTGTGAATATCCGAAAGGTTGCACAGCAGCGGCACCATGGTCTGGCCGCCGCGTACGATCCCGAATTCGGACGCCTGTTTCACCGCGTTCGTCATGTCGGATCCGCCGCTGGCCAGTGCTATGACTTTGGCGCCCGATGCTTTGGCCGCCACCAGGTACGAACTGAAATCACCCGCGTCGATCGGGTGGCGCGCCGAACCAAGTACCTTGCCGCCTGCGCTGATAACTGCCTCGGTGGCGGACCCCTCCAGCGCCGACCCGAACGCGAAATCGACCGTCAGGAAAAACCAGCTATCCAACCCGCGCGCGACCAGGGCACGCGCCACGCCGTGCGTCAGCGCGTAGCTGTCGTAGTTCCACGACAACGCCGTCGGCATGCAGAACTTGCCGGTGAAATCGTTGGTGGAAACCGCGATCGCCACGACGATGCCATTCCGCTCCTTCGCCACCTGCTCGACCGCCAGCGCGACAGCGGAGTTATCCAGCCCGACAACCATGCCGACCCCGTCACGATCATACCATTGGCGAGCGATGGCGGACCCGATATCGGCCTTGTTCTGGTTATCCGCCGACAGCACTTCGACCGCCCGGCCAGGCACCGAACCGCCGGCGTCCTCGGCTGCCAGCCGCGCCGCGGCCACCGACCCGGGCCCTACGCTATCGGAATAAAGCCCCGTCATGTCGGTCAGGACGCCGATGCGAACCGGTGTCCTCTCAGCGTGACCGCGGATTGCGCCCGCCGTCATCAAGCCGCCGAGCACCGCTCGTCTGCTGAAGTTATGCACCGGCCCCTCCGATTGCTCTGGTCGGAGGACGTTAGCGGAGGCGAGCGGCCGATCAAACGATTGGCCACCCGTCGCCGGGCCATTGACCCGACCTTTGCGTCCACGTGATCCTGAGCTATTGATAAGATCGCCAGCCCGGACACAGGCTGGATAGCGCTCGTCTTCCCGGGTCTGCCTGACATGGCCATAATCCGTTCGGGTCGCGCAGAAATCGATCTATGCAATATCAATACGGTGGGGAAGCAATGCAGATCGGGCGACATAAGCTGAGTTTGTGCAAATACGGGTGGATGCTGCACCACGGGCCATATATCGGCAAATGCTTCGAATTATATGGTCAATACAGCGAATCCGAAGTCAACGTGATCCGGACCTTCGTCAAACCGGGTGACACCGCCCTGGATATCGGCGCGAACATCGGCGATCTGACACTACCGATGTCGCGTTTCGCCGGCCCTGCCGGGCGGGTCCATGCGTTCGAATCCCACACCGCGAACTATCAGGTCCTGTGTGCCAATCTGGCCTTGAACGACATTCAGAACGTGAAGCCGCTCAACTGCTTCATCGCCAATTCGCCAGACGTGGATACCGCAGGCCCATGGGGACAATTCGGCTATGTCAGTGAAATCTGGGGCGCGCCGGTGATCTCCGTCGATTCCCTCAATATCCCATCTTGTGCGTTCATCAAGGTCGACGTCGATGGCAAAGAGCTGGAGGTTCTGAAAAGCGCCAGCGGCCTGATCGAAAGATGCCGTCCGATCCTCTACTTCGAAAACGATGATCAAGCGGCGTCCCCGCCTCTGCTGGAATACGTGATGGGCCAGAATTACGATCTGTACTGGCATCCGGCGCCAATCTTCAGCGCCGTTAACTTTTTCGGTAATCCAGTCAACCACTGGCGGCCCGAGAATATCATGTCGTTCATGATCCTGGGAATCCCCGGCGACAGACGTGAGCAATTCACCATCCAACTCAAACCGGTCACCCATAAGGATCAGTGGTGGAATAGCCCGGCCGCCGATCACCCGGGCTGACGCGTTCGGGCCATTGGCCGCTCGCTTGTCACCGCACCTCACCCCGCCCCGTCCACTCCCGCCACAGTAGCATCAGCGCCGCCATGATTGCCGGACCCAGGAACAGGCCCAGCAGCCCCCACGTCTCCAACCCGCCCAGGATCCCAAGCAGGACCCACAGAAATGGCAACCGCGTCGCACTGCCGATCAGCGTTGGCCGAACGAAATGATCGGCGGCGAATGCAACGATAAAACCGAGCACGGCGATGACGATGGCTGATGCGACGGAACCTTGAACCAAGAGGACCAGTGCCGCGATCCCGAACACCAGTGGCGCGCCAAACGGCACCATGGAGGCGATGGCGGTGAACAACCCAAAAAGTGTCGGATGCGGGACTCCGGCGAAGACGTAGACGATCCCCAGGATGAACCCCTCGCCCAGCCCGACCAGCACCAGGCCGTCAACCGTTCCGTGCACGGATGCGATCATCTGCAGGCCAATACGTTCTCCAGCCGGTCCGAAGGCGCGCGTGCTGGCGTCCCGCATCTGCGGCGTCAGACTATCGCCGTCCTTGAACAGGAAAAACAACGTCATAAGCGTGAACCCGAACAGCACGGCCCGATGTGCGACCGCGGCCCCCAGTTCGCCACTGTTCGATACGAATTCCGACTCGCGCGCCTTCTGCAGCAAGGCGTTGGCCGATTCCGGATTCGCCAGATTTTCCTGCCACCAGTTCGTAGCCTGCTGGCCGCCGACCGGAAGGTGGCTAAGCCATTCCGGAGGTGGAATACCTTCAGTGCGGGCCTTGGCGATGCTTTCGAACACCCCGTGCACTTCCTTCCCCGCCTGAACCGCAACCAGCACCAGCGGGACGATGAACATCAGGCCCAGCGCCAGGGTGAACACCGACGGCAGCAGGATGTTGTGCTTTCCCGGCGGCCATCGGCGCGCCGCGCGTTGGTACAGCGGCCAGACGGCAATCGCCAGGATGGCGGCCCAGATCAAGGCCGGCAGGTACCGGTGCAGCGTCCACAGCCCCAGCCCCGTCAGCAACAACGCCAGCACGATCTTGGCCGCCTGCTGCGCGCGGGAGCCCGTCGCGATGCCTCCCTCCGGCGCCGTGCTTTCCTCAGTCACGATACCCGCCCGCCCGGCGGATACGGCGGCGGCGGTCCATTCCGTCGCGGTGGGTCAGCCGTCAGGCGCTGCGTCATCACGACCGCGCCGGCGACAACCAGGGCCAACGCGCCGATCCAGCGGCTGATCGGGGTCGCATAGCTGTCGTACGGCCGCCAAACCAGCATCAGGAATACCAAGGTGACGACCACCCATGCCCCGACGCCCCGGTGCCCTCGCTGCGACGCCAGGAAGGCCAGCACCGCGAACACCACATAAATGGCGATCGCCAACGCACGGACCACGCCATAAGCCTGCACGCCCAGCGTCGCGATCAGGTTGCGGAAACCGGAGTCGATCTCGTCTATCAGGTCCAGGCATGCGTCGAAAAACCGGTCCGGCCCGATCAGATACAACGCCACGGCCAGCACGAAGCCGCCGATCCAGATCATCAGAATACTTTCTCGCCGCACAATGTTGCCTCGGCTAAGGTTTCGCGCCGCGATGCTTCTACGCGATTACCCCGGACCCTGCACATCGCCGCCGACACGATCGTGACCGGCCTCTTGCACTTGTGGCCGGATCGGCGAAACTCCCCGGCAAGCGGCGGCGACCGCGATGAGGAAACGCAGTGCACCGTAGGGAGACACCGCCATGCCCGATGACGCCGCCGTTTCGTCCACCGACCTGCATTACCTGTCCATCACCCAGGCCGCGCGATTGATCGAGCAGCGCCGCTTATCCCCGGTCGAACTGACGCAGGCCTACCTGGACCGGATCGAGGCCTACGATCCTCAGTTGAACGCCTACCTGCTGGTCACCGCCGATCGCGCCCTGGATGCCGCACGAACCGCGGAGGCCGAAATCGCCGCCGGCCGTTACCGCGGCCCGATGCACGGCATCCCCTTCGCCCTGAAGGACATCTACTGCACCGCCGGCATCCGTACGACCTGCCATTCCCGCACCCGTCAGGACTACGTGCCGGCCTTCGATGCAATGACGGTCACGAAACTTTACGAAGCCGGCGCGGTGCTGCTGGGCAAGCTGTCCACCCACGAATTCGCCCACGGCGGCCCATCCTTCGACCTGCCCTGGCCAGCCGCGCGCAATCCGTGGAACCGTCAGCACGCGACAGGCGGCTCCTCCAGCGGATCAGGCGCCAGCGTCGCAGCCGGCCTCGCTCCCGGTTCGCTCGGTTCCGACACCGGTGGTTCCATCCGCAACCCCGCCGCCCTGTGCGGCCTGGTAGGGCTGAAGCCGACCTACGGCCTGGTCAGCCGCTCCGGCGTCTACACCAACAGTTTCAGCTACGACCATGCCGGCCCGATGACCTGGACCGTCGAGGACTGCGCCATCATGCTGCAGGCGATCGCCGGTCACGACCCGAAAGACCCCGCCAGCGCCGGCCGAACTGTGCCCGATTACCGAGCGGAACTGTCAGCCGGCGTAAAGGGCCTCCGCATCGGCGTGCTGCGCCATCTGTACGAAGAAGACGTTCCGGTCGACGCCTCCGTGAAAGCCGCGCTGGAGCAAGCCTACGACGTCCTGCGCGGCCTCGGCGCCGTGATCGAGGACATCCGCATCAGGCCCGCCCAGGATTACCACGCCGTAAAGATCACGGTGGCGGAAAGCGAACTCTTCGCCGTCCATGAACCAGTCCTGCGGCAGCGGCTGAAAGACTTCGGCGCCGATTTCCTGGGCCGGGCGCTGGGGGCGCTGCTGATCAGCGGGCCCGATTACATGCAGGCGTCACGCCAGCGGCGCGTGATGATCGCCGAAATGGCCCCTCTCTACGCGAAATACGACGTGCTGCTGACCGCCGGCCCGGGCCCGGCCGCCCGCCTGGAGGCCTGGCGCACGATCAATTTCTGGCAGCGCAGTTCCGTAACGACCCCGTTCAACGTGACCGGCAGCCCGGCGCTGGTGCAGTGCATCGGCTTCACCGACGACGGCCTGCCGCTCTCGATGCAGGTGGTCGGGCGCCCCTTCGCCGACGCCATGGTGCTCCGAGTTGCCAAAGCCTACGAGGATGCTACCCCCTGGCGCCGTCGCCGTCCCGCCCTGCAAGCCGGCGCAACACCCCTGCCCGCTCCACCAGTACCAGCGCCGGAGAAATCCGCGATCAGCCGCATGCGGCGCGACGAAATCGCCATGCTCTGCAAGCGCCGCGGCCTGACGGCGCCGGAAAAGCACTTCGAGCAGCTATGCGCGACCGTGCCCTATGTGGAGGAAATGGTCGGCCATCTCGGCCACTCTTGGCAATTCACCGACGAACCGGCAAGCGTCTTCCAATTCGGCGGCTAATATGCGACCGCGGGGACCGTGCTATCGATGATGCCATATAGGAAGGCAGCCCGATTGCCACTAGCTTGCCCGAGCCCGCCCCGCCAACCAGATCGAGAAACCGGATGAAGTCTGCCCGTCTTGCCATCGACATCGGTGGCACGTTCACTGACCTTGCCCTCGAGCAAGGCGACACGCGCACCACCGCCAAGGTCCTGACCACGCCCGCCGCCCCCGAGCAAGGCGTGATGGAAGGCTTCCGCGCCATCATTCAGGCAGCCGATGTGGCGCCTGCCGACATCGAGCTGATCATTCACGGCACCACCCTGGCAACCAACGCGATCATCGAACGCAAGGGGGCCCGCACCGCCCTGATCACCACCGAGGGATTTCGCGACGTCATCGCGATGGGCAATGAAAGCCGTTACGACCAGTACGACCTGAACATCGTGCTGCCGGAGCCTCTGGTGCCGCGCTACCTGCGGCTGCCGGTACCGGAACGACTGGACAACACCGGCAAGATCCTGCGTCCCCTCGACGAAGCCGCGGTGCATGCCCTGATCCCCGTGCTGCGCCAGGAAAACGTAGAAAGCATTGCCATCGGCTTGCTGCACGCCTTCGTCAATCCGGTGCATGA
>JAQGHW010000043.1 GCA_028291505.1 Rhodopila sp.
AGGAAGTCCGGCAGGAATTCGTCGCGGTCACCGAAACCGAGGGCGCAGTCACGCGCGGCCAGACCGTCGGATCGGTGACCGACAAGAAGACTTTTCGCGCGGCGGCCGAAGAAGCCGATGAGATGCCGCTGCCCACCGACCCGAAGACGGTCTTCCTCGGCGGCCTGTTCGTCATCGCCTGCATGGCCGTCCTTTATGTCTCGGCGGCGATCGCGCTGCCGCTGATCCTGGCCGTCGTCCTGAAGCTTCTGCTGCAACCGTTCGTTCGGCTGCTGGAGCGGTTTCACATCCCGCGCGCGATTGGCGCCATCCTGTCAGTGCTGCTGGTATTGCTGGCGTTCGGCGGCACCATCAGCATGCTTGCCGGCCCCGCCGCCGCCTGGGCAGCGAAGTTGCCGGACGCGATCCCGAAGTTGAAGGACGGTCTCGGTTTTCTGCAGGGACCCATTGATGCCGTCCAAGGCATGATGAAGCAGATCGAAGCGCTGGCCGGCGAGGTCGGCTCCGGCCCACAGGGACCGGCAGTGCATCCATCCAGCCTGGTCGGCGCATTGCTGTCCGGTTCCGCCAGCGCGACATCCGGCATGTTCACCACGCTGCTGATCCTGTTCTACCTGCTGGTTTCGGGCGAAACCTTCCTCCGCCGCATCGTCGAAATCCTGCCGCGCTTCAAGGACAAACGCCAGGCGGTCGAACTGTCGTTGCACATTGAGCGGGACGTCTCGGCATACCTGCTGACCGTGTTCTGCATCAATGCCATTGTCGGCATCGCCGCCGGATGCGTCATGTGGGCATGCGGCGTCGCCAATCCCCTGCTGTGGGGCGCGGTCGCGTTCGTGTTGAATTTCGTGCCGATCCTCGGACCGACGATCGGGATCGTCATTTTCCTGATGGCGAGCGTCCTGTCCCTCGGCGTGACCTGGTGGTCGCTGCTGCCGGTCGGCCTGTATTTCGGCATCCACCTCATCGAAGGCGAATTCGCCACCCCGATGCTGCTGGCTCGGCGCTTCACCATCAACCCGGTCGCGCTGATCCTGGCGTTGATTTTCTGGTACTGGATGTGGGGTGTCCCCGGCGCCATTCTGGCCGTGCCGCTGCTGGCGATGACCAAGATCGTCTGCGACGACCTGCGTCCACTTCGGGCATTGGGGCACTTGCTGGAAGGTTGACCGAACCCCGAATCTCGGGTCACCCCCAACACCCGCATGGCCCAAACATTGCCGCCGAACGGCCGGCGCACCATACTGACATGCATGCATAGCTCCGTGACATTGACGCTGAACGGTGAAAGCCGGGTGTTCGAAGGGCCTGCCGCCGGCCCGCTGTCCGTCTCCGGCCTTCTGGTCACGCTCGGTCTCGACACCAAGAAGGTCGCGGTGGAGCGGAATGAGGAAATCGTCCCGCGCTCACGCTACGCCGAAACCTGGCTGGCGAGCGGCGATGCCCTGGAGATCGTGCATTTTATCGGTGGAGGCTGAGCATGGACGGATCAATCGCGCCAGAGGGGCATGTGGCAGAGGGGCATGTGGCAGACGACACCTGGACTGTGGCGGGGCGCACGTTTCGGTCTCGGCTGATCGTCGGCACCGGCCGGTACAAGGACCTGGAGGAAACCGGCCGAGCGATCGAGGCGAGCGGGGCGGAAATCGTTACCGTAGCGGTGCGGCGGGTGAACCTGTCCGACACCGGCGCGCCGATGCTGCAGGATTACGTCGATCCGAAGAAATACACCTACCTGCCGAACACCGCCGGCTGCTTCACCGCCAAGGATGCCGTCCGCACCCTGCGCCTCGCTCGGGAGGCCGGCGGCTGGAATCTGGTGAAGCTGGAGGTCCTGGGGCCGCCGCCGCTGCTCTATCCGGACATGCAGGGCACGTTCGAGGCTGCCGAAGCGCTGATCAAGGACGGATTCGAGGTCATGGTCTACTGCGCCGATGACCCTCTGGCGGCGAAGCGACTGCAGGAGATGGGGTGCGTCGCGATCATGCCGCTGGGCGCCCCGATCGGTTCCGGCCTCGGGATCCAGAACCCGGCGATGATCGCCATGATGATGGAGCACGTGACGGTGCCGTTCCTGGTCGATGCCGGGGTGGGCACCGCATCCGACGCGGCGATCGCGATGGAGCTTGGTTGCGACGCCGTCCTGCTGAACTCGGCGATCGCCCATGCGAAGGATCCGGTGCTGATGGCGCGGGCGATGAAGGCCGCGATTGAGGCCGGACGGTTGGCCTACCGCGCCGGCCGCATGCCGCGACGGATGGGTGCCGATCCGTCCAGCCCGTTGACCGGGCTGATCCGGTAGAACCAGGGCCGGTCGCTGCCCGATCGTAGCAGAGGGAGCCGGCGCCGCGACCTCCTCAAGCGGCACAAGCGTCCGACCCGCGGGTTGCGTGAGGAATGAGGAGATCGACGGTCCTTCCATCGTCTGATGGGCCCCAAACGGCGGACGATCCGGGTGCTTCACGCCGACCCTGCAAAATCGCTGAGCATGTGATACACGTATTCACGGCAAACAGGGTGATGGCCGTTGAGCGAAGCGATACCCGACCTGGATATAAGCCTGCCGTTCCCAATCGAGTTTCTGATTCGGGACACTCCACGCTCCCATCAGGGGAAAAATACGCACGGAAAAGAGCTATGGAAACGAAAGGTCGGTGAGATTGCCAGCGCTCATGTGAAAACACTGAGAGACTTCGTCTTCATCGACCATCGGCCTCTGGCGGCAACCATCTTCTACTTTCCTCCGACTGAAATGGATGGAGATGTGGACAACATCGTCAAGTGATCCTTGATGGCATGATCGCGATAATCTATCCGAATGACCGGCTTTTGGAGCGGGTCATCGTTCAGAAGTTCGAGCCAGGAGTTGTGTCAATTTTCAATTCTCTGGCGTCCACGCTCGATGCGGCCGGAGCAATCCGCCCCGTGATTTACATTCGGATTGACGACGACCTGAGTTGGAGCGAGGCGTCATGATGCCCGAGAGTCAGCCTTGGGAATTGAATGTTCTGAGAAATCTGCGAGCCTCATACGAGGAGCGCGGGCTTAAGTTCTACATCAACCCGCCGCACGAACTCGTCCCTTCTTTTCTGGAAGGGTATCAGCCGGACGCCATAGCCATAGGCCCTAACGGCGGCGGCGCTATCATTGAAATCAAGCGCTACCAGAGCCAGGCGACCAACAGACAGCTTGCGGAACTCGCCAAAAGGGTTGGGGAGCATAGCGGCTGGGAATTCAAAGGGATCTATACCAACCCCGCCACTGAGACACCGGATAATATCGCGAAACCGACTCTCGAGCAGATTGACGCAGGCCTGCAGGAGATTCAGATTTTGGCGGACACTCGGCATTTTGCTCCCGCGCTAGTCTTCGGTTGGGCCGTCCTGGAATCCCTTGCGCGCTTGGCGAGCGGTCCTGGGCGCTCCAGAGGGCTTTCACCGGTCCAGGCAGTTCAGGCGCTGGCGGAAGAGGGTTACATCGAGAACGAGGACGCCCAGCGTCTTCGCGAAATGGCGAAGTTGCGCTCCGCGGTTGCCCATGGCGATTTCTCAGTAAGTGTCTCCGCAGAGGATGTGGATTTCTTGGTCAACCAACTGAACGCCCTGAAGTCCTACATCACGAAAGTAGCCGTCGAAGAGGCGGCGGGCCATTAAAGCGACTACTGTCTTCCCGGCGCAGGTTTGAAACGTCGCCGAGCGCGCACGGCACATCATTTTGTTATCGTCACGGCTGTGCGTGTCCGGGCCATCCGCCCCCCGACCGTCCGTACGCAGATGGCCGAGACACGCACGGCCGCCTACGGTAAAAAAACGCCTGCGCGAGACACGCCCTTATCCCGATGCCAACGGGGCGGCTCCCCATCCATCACGGCAACCGAACGACGCCCAGGCGGCGCCCGGGCCATGGACTTCAGGGCAAGCGGCGCAACCTACAGATAATATTCCGCCAGCGGAGCAAACCCGTTGAACCTCGTGCTGGCGTAGGTCGTTACGTAGGCGCCGGTCGACAGCAGTTCCACCCGGTCGCCCGAGGTCAGTGCCAGCGGCAGGTGGTAGTTCGACTTCTCATACATGATGTCCGCGCCATCGCAGGTCGGGCCGGCGATCGCCACCGGACCCATCTTCCTTCCGTCATGCGGCGTGGTGATTCGATACTTGATCGATTCGCCTTCGGTTTCGGCCAGACCGCCAAAACGGCCGATGTCGAGATATACCCAACGCAGCGGATTGTTTCGATTCCGCTGACTGACCAGCACGACCTCGGCCTGCACCAGCCCGGCATCGCCGACAATGAAACGCCCAGGCTCCACCACCATCTCCGGCAGATTGTTGCCAAAATGCTCAGTCATTGCCATCATTATGGCATTTCCGAATCGATCGATCTCAGGCACGTCGTCACGGTACCGGGTTGGAAAACCGCCGCCCATGTTCATCATGCGCAGGTTGATGCCGGCCTCGGTCAAATCGGTGAACAGCATCGCCACCTTGCCGATGGCGGCCTCATACGCTCGGGTCGTCGTCTGCTGGCTGCCGACATGAAATGACAGGCCATACGGGTCCAGCCCGCGTTCGCCCGCTTCCACCATCAGTTCGCGCGCGCCCTCGATCGTCGCCCCGAACTTGCGTGACAGCGGCCAGTCGGCGCCCTCGTTCTCAACCAGGATGCGGCAATAGACGCGCGCGCCGGGCGCATGTTCGGCGAGCTTCCACAACTCCTCTCGGCAGTCGAAGGCGAACATGGTCACGCCAGCCGCATGGGCCCGACGGATCGCCGATACCTTCTTGATGGTATTGCCGAAACTGATCCTTTCGGGCGCCGCGCCGGCGTCCAGGCAGAATTCAACTTCCTCGATGCTCGCGGCATCGAAATAACTCGACAGGCCGACAAGCCGCTCCAGCACCTGCGGCGCCGGATTCGCCTTGACAGCGTAGTAGATGCGCGCCAGCGGCAACGCATCACGAAGAGTGCGGAAATTGTCTTCCACACGGTCCACGTCCAGCACAAGGCACGGCGTCGCCGGCTGATGCTGCGCAAGGAATCGGGCGATCTTCGGGGTCATCGCGCCGGGCCTCCCTCTATGAGACGCTCACCTGTCAAGGCGATGAGCGTAGTTGACGAAACGGTCGAACGAACCAGCGACCAAACGATTGCCAGAACGCTTGACGTCGTTGCGTAACCACAGGGGGCCAGAGGCACGTGCGTTGCTGCGTGAAGGCCATCTAAGACCCCCACCCCCCCCATGCAATAGGAAATTCGTGTGCGGAGTCAAAAAACCACCCCGCCGGGCCACATGCCTGATAACACTCCGGTAACCGAGGACGACGTGGCACCAGACATGACGCCAAGACTCGCCGTCCCAGCTGATTTCTCCTGGGGTAGCCTCATCGGCCGTACCTTGCGGGCAAGCACCACCGACCGGGTTTCGCTCGCCGCGGCCGGCTGCGCATTTTACGCGACACTGGCGTTGTTCCCCGGAATCAGCATGCTGATTTCCGTCTGCGGCATGATCCTCGATCCGCTTACCGCGGAAAACCAGTTGTCGGCGCTGTCCGGCTTGCTGCCACCGCCGGCCTTTGGTCTCATCGAAGATCGCGTACATCAACTTGTCGATCAGACCAATAGCACGCTCAGCCTGCATCTGGCGGTCAGCTTCCTTTTGGCCTTCTGGAGCAGTGCGGCCGGCAGCAAGTCCGTCCTGTCCGCCGTCAACGTCGCCTATGACGTAACCGAACAACGTCCGTTCCTGCAATTTCAGGCCATCGGGCTGGCGATGACCTTGGTCGCGGTGCTGTGCGCGCTCCTGGCCATCGGGGTCCTGCTGCTGCTGCCGCAGGCGATCGCGTTCCTGGGTCTCTCCAGCCATGGCGGCGCCCTGATCCATGCAGCCGCCATGGCCATGCTGATTGGTTTCTTTTTTGTGGCTATCTCACTGCTGTACCGCTTCGGCCCGAGCCGGCCGACTCCGCGCCGCCGGAGAATTACACCAG
Source organism: Rhodopila sp. (assembly GCA_028291505.1). Taxonomy (GTDB): domain Bacteria; phylum Pseudomonadota; class Alphaproteobacteria; order Acetobacterales; family Acetobacteraceae; genus Rhodopila. The sequence goes on from JAQGHW010000043.1 coordinate 5,988, forward strand.
GCGCGACGCTGGCCACCGTACTGTGGCTGGCTGCCTCGGAACTGCTGTCGCTCTACGTGTCGCGCATCAGCACTTTCGGCGCGACATATGGCTCGCTGGGGGCCGCGGTCGGCGTGATGCTTTGGTTCTACATCTCCGCGTACGCCGTTTTGCTCGGGGCGGAGCTCAATGCGCGGTTGGAGGAGGTGGATGAAGACGCGTATCTCCTTCAGTCGCGAGCCGAGGACGTGGAACCACGGGTCGACATCGATCGACCAGCATAGATGTGGCCAGGATGGCACGTCAGGGTGGATCGACCGTCTCTGCGGGACATCACGACGCCGGTGCCTGTCGACGGGGCGCGGTTCGGCCTACTGCCCGGGTTCGGCTGGATAAGCCGCCTCTGGAAAGGTAACATGCCCGGGCACCAAGCTTGCGGGAAGGGCGTCATCCGTGCTCCTGAGTCATAGCCATCATTTTATATATACAAAGACCGTCAAAACGGCCGGTACGTCGGTGGAGATTTATTTTGAGGACGCATGTATCCCGCCCGGGAACAGCATAGTCCGGGGACATCGGATCGGGGAAACCGTTACGTCTGCGGGCGTGATCGGTTATCGCGGCGCCGATACATCTGGATGCGCCTGGTACAACCATATGCCCGCAAAAGAAATCCGTGAATTGACCGGACAAACCATCTGGAACGAATATTACAAATTCTGCGTCGTGCGGAATCCCTTCGATAAAATGGTATCTCTTTGGTGGTTCATCAACTCAAAGGGAGATCATCGATACGAGTACGAGCACTTCTCCAAGATAAAATCGGATTTCTCGCGCTGGTGCGTCGGCCATGCGCCTGATGCGGTCGATCGAGACAAATACCTGATTGATGGCCAGGTTTCCATGGATTATTTCATCAGGTATGAATCATTACTCGATGGTCTGGACAGGGTATGCCGGCAGGTCGGATATCCGTTTCAGCCGGAACGACTCGGAAAGTTTAAAAGTGATTCCCGAGCGATAAAACAACGATTCGGCGATTACTATGACCGAGCGGCGATTGCCGCGGTTGAGACAGCGTTCGGTTGGGAGTTGGATTATTTCGGTTATCCCCGGCTGTCGGAACAATACAGTCCTTCCAAGCCAGAGTGACCTATCCGGATCGCAACAGGCCCGGGCCGCCGGTGCGCGCGCCGAACCTGCTCCGCAGCGCCGCGACCGAAACCAACACTGTGTCGAACCGGCGTTTCTTCGTCCACTACATTTCAAGCGATCGTGCCCGGATATCGCCATGATAGAGTTTCTTGAAGAGATCGATGGTCCAGGCGATCATTTGATCGTGGCGTTTACCGGTGTCCAGCAGAGGATGGGCGGAGTACCGTTCGAGTTTCACAAAAGCCTTGGCGGCGGGGACGCGAAGGTGCTGTTCGTTCGGGACACCGGGCAGAGATGGTATCAGTATGAGATCGAGACGATCCTCGGCGCGGCGCGGCGCATCAGGGACATAGCTGCCTCGCTGGGCACGACCCGCCTGTCGTGTATCGGAAACTCGATGGGCGGGTTTGGCGCCCTGATGTTCGGGGGCCTGTGCGCGGCGGATGCGATCCTCGCCTTCGCGCCCCAGACCACGATACTTCCACAGCAAACCCTGGCGATGGGCGACCACCGCTGGCTGGAATACCAAGCAAAGATCGAGGCTTATCCATTACCCGACCTGAATGCCCTGCCATCCGCGACCGGCCGCGTCACGATATGTCAAGGCGTGGACGATGTCCTCGATACGGCCCACGCCGAACGGCTGAGTTGGGCCAACGAACGTATCATTCTCGCCGACTGCGGGCACAACGTGGCGCGGACATTGAAGGATAGGGGGGAACTCACAGCCCTGATCAGAAGCTCTTTATTGGGGTAGCGGTATGCCGGTCAGGACGCCGGAAACGATCGCCCCGCGGCGCGGTCTACTCCCCGGCATTCAGCCTGCGACATGCCGCCTCATAGACGATCTCATCGGCCCGGGTCAGTGGGAACAGCGCGTCGGCGATCTCCGGGGTTGCCAGCAGCTCATGGTAGCTGGGCGGCTTGGTGGACGTTACGTTGATTCGTTCCGGCGGCGGCGGTTCGCCCAGTTCCAGCAGCGCATACACCTTGCGGAGGGACGCCTCATAGCTTTCGGCGATTCCAACCACCGCGAAGCGATCCAACGCGCGCGTCGCCTCGGCGGCAAGATCGGAGTCCGGCAGCCAGGGGCCGAACACGTTCTGACGCAGAGCATCCTCACCGCCGAACTGGCCACCCGCCAATAATCTCGCCTGTACATTCCAGGTGACCCGACGAATGATCGGATCCTCCGAGCGAAGGAATTCGGCAAGCGATAGTGTGGAAATCGTGTTAAAAAACCTGGTCTTGGCGTATTTCGATCCCTCCTTCCAGTAAAAGAAGCACGACAATAACCGTTCCCGCGGAGCACGGAGCATTGTGAATACCCGGAGGGGCGAGAACACCGCCGATAACGAGGACGGGGTGATGTGCCCTTGAAAATAGCTGAACTGACGCAGATCCTCGATGGCCAGGTTGCGCACCTGCCACTCGAACTCCGCGGGGCAGACGATGTCTGCTGGCAGCCGGTCGCAGACCTGCTGAGCCAGCGACTCGCTGGCGGTTTTATGGATACGCATGAAAAGGGTCGGTTGGGCAGTCATGGCGCAGGTTCCGGCAGGGCGATCAAGTGACGGGGTGAGCTTTGCCCGATTACCCTGAAACGCCAAGCTGTCTACCTAGACTATTGGCCGAACGTGACCCTGCGGTCAGCCATGTGCCAGGCGTGGTGCGTATTGTAAAGAAAAGCCCGGCACACCGTTCGATGCGCCGGGCAATCCGCATAGCCAGTTAGCAAATTATACGGCGGCCTGCTTGGCCCGGCGACGGCGTGCGACGCCCAGCCCTGCCAGAGCAGCGCCAAGGATCGTCAAGCTAGCCGGCTCGGGCGCCGCATTAACTTGCAACTCAAACGTGTTCGGCGGAGCAACCTGGGACGTCAGGATACCCGCGGCATTGACATGCGCGTTTGTCGTTGTGCCGGGATTGTCCCCGGACCGCCACCAAAGGGCATTGGAAGATAAGGGGTTGCTGCCTCCGTTGTTCGTGTCGGCGCCGTCCACCAGTGCGATCCAGTAATCCCCCGATGTGGTAATCGTATCGTTGACCGTTACCACTGTGTTGCAGCTATTGATCGTCGCGCCGGTGCCGCCAAAAACGCATCCGCCGACGCCGTCGCTGGGGAGGGAGCTATCGAGGATAGTGGAAAGCAACGTCGCGCCAGCCAACGTGTTGAGTGTCGAGGTTGCCGGCAAGGTATTACCGGCGGCGCTCGGAACAAGATAGACCAGAATTGAACCCCCGTCCCCCGGCGTTTGATCGGACAGCCTCAGGTCAAGAGACGTCAGGGTTACCGGGCTGGTGACCGAGAATTCCTGTGCCAGCGGTGACCCGGCCGACCCAACTGACCCCGCGGCCACCGGAAAGGTCGGGTTGGCCGCTTGATCGGGCAGACTTGTCACGAAGGAACTATAAATCGCATTGCCCGGCTGCACGCCCGCGTGCGCCGAACCCGCAACCAGCAGCCCCGCTAATCCAAACATCGCGTAAGAGGTTTTCATCGCTCAATCCTTAGAAACCCAGGTTTCACAGCCTGAAGTAACGGTAGCAAACCGCGTGCCAGCACAAAAATGCGTGATAATTCAATCCTCGAAAGGCGGGGCTCCTGATCTCGCCGCGAGACCTGTAAAGTTTTCCGACACTTCGCAGCGGTGCATCGGCACGGCCTTCCTCGTCTCCCATGACTGTGTCCGCCTCGCCGTTCATGCTCCACGGGGATGATCGGAGCAGCCCTCAACTGGGCGATTTTCTACAAGCTCAATTGACTATCATCTAAATCAGACCAAAAAACGCCTCCGGCACCTCGGCGATCGGGCCGCGGAACGCGTCGACTTCATGGAATTCGCCGTGCGCACGCAAACTGTCCAGGAGCCGTTTCATTTGGACTTCGAAGGTGAATGGCGCCGCGCCATGTGTCCTGACGGTCTCAGCCGGCGCTTCGAACTCTTCCCGAATACGCTCCTCGTCGCTTTGACGCTGCCTCGGCGCCCAATTGTGCTGAAGCGCGCGCTCCGACCATGCCATGGAACGGGTAAGCCGCAACCGGTCCAGCGAGGCATCCAGGTCCATCCACCTCAGATGGAACTGATACAGGTCGGCGCGGTAGTCCGGGATCCGGTCGCACGCATGAAAACCGGGGACCCAAACAAGCGGAACCCGCGCGATAGATGGCTTGCACATGCTCGACGCGAACCGCGCGAAGCGCCGCTGACCCAGTATGGGTGCCCGCAGGTCGATCGCCGCCTCGGAACCCAGCAACTGATGCACATTCAGTCCGATCGGAGCAATCGCATCCGATTCCACAGATGCCAGGAAGCTGCCGAGCGACGCATGTATTCGCGGGTCCGCGACCAGCATTTCGTCACAGTCGGTGTAGATGACGACATCGTACAGCCGCAACAAGGCGTGCTGAAAATCCGTCACGATCTCGGCGCGGGTCTGATCGTCGAACGGCGTGCGCGGGAATGGGATCAGATTGACCTCCGGCAGCCCGTGCGTGCTGCCGTCGTCCGAACCATGATCAATCACGAACAGCGTCGCGCCGGGGCAGTGCGCCTTGTAGTGACGGACCCATATCGGCAGGTTAACGCCCTCATTGTAGACCATCGTCACGACAGCGACATGCATCGAACCGGTGTCCCCTCGGCGAAGTATCTCATTTGTCCGAACAAATCCAGCCCGTCGAAGCGACGGACCGCGTATTCAGGGACCGGTCACGCACCGAATGGTCACCACGGCCGGCCCTGACACGTCACCCCACGGAACTTCGGCCGATCCATCCGTCCAGCGCCATAGCGCGCTGCCGGCATGTTCGACGTCATGCCACCCCAAGGTCAGGTTCGGATTGTCGGCGGCGATAACGACGTCCCCGGCGTCGGAGCGGATGGCGATCTCGCTTACCCTGACGCCGAGGCACCGGTTATCGCCGGCACAGGGTGCGTGCGCCACAACCGGCATGCCGGGCCGGGATTCCAGCCGGACCCGTCCGCGGCCCGACGGTACGACAAACGTATAGATCCCCTGGCCGGCGGCCGTCGCACGAATGGGCGCGCCATCGGCCGAGAGCCAAACCCCGGCGTCCTGCGTTGGTCTCGCCGCGGCCGGCGCATGGCCGCGTTCATTGGGGCCTTCCTCTGGCCGTCGCAACAGTCGCGACCAAATGGATTCGGCCCCATCCCCTGCCGTGATGAGCGGCGTGCCGGCCTCCGTTAGCCGAACCTCGTCGTCGCGGTTTTCCAGACTGCCAGCCGGTTCGTAGCCGAACGCGCGTATCAGGTCGCCGTAGCGTTCCTCGAAGCGGGCGATCTGCTCCGGCGACAGGACCTCCCGCCATTTGGAAATCGTGCGGGAATTGATTTGCGGCCGGTCGGCGATGGCCGCGTCGTCCATCCGGCCGACATCCTCCGAACGGGCCACCTCGAGCGCTGCCTCAATCTGATCCGGGGAGAAGCCGAAATGGTCGAAGATGCGCCGCATCGCACCGTCGAAGTCCACCATCACGTCTTCCAGCTTGACATCCAGCGCGTCGGCCCCGTTCAGCGTCCACTCCCGCATGGTCGCGAACGTCCAGCCGGTATAGCCTTCAAGTTCGAATTCGAGGCCTTCCATCAGGGAAAGGTCGAGCAGGTTCTGTTGGTACGACTGGCCGTTCAGCTGCTCCAGATAGTCGCGCTTCCAGTCGTCGGGCCAATGCTCGACGGAATGGTCGACCTTGGGCCAGCCGATCGGAGGCGACGGATCCAGGTCGGTGTTGGTGCACCATTTTTCGTCGCTGTGCAGATGATACAGGTAACCGGACACCCAGATATCACGCGGATCACGGATCAGGCGGATCGCCCGATAAGGCCGGTCGAGCGGGGCTCGAAGCAGGGAATGCGGCAGCAGAATCACGTCTGGTTCAAGATCGAGTTGGTCGACCAGGCCGTAATGATTGACCAGCGTAAGGCCCAACCGCTGACTGACCTTCGTCATCACATGCCAAAACAGGGTCGTTCCCGTTTTGTGGTATGAGAAAATGAGCAGTTGAGGCAAGACCCGCGACATTCCGCGTTACTCCGTTGCGCGACGCCCCCGGGGGTTACGCCCTTGGGGATTACCGCGCTCCTTATATGAGAGCGTCGGTACATCAAGGCGTCGGGCGGCGGCACCCTACGCAGCCGAGGAACCCAGCACAAGCGGTGTTGCCATGGTCCCAACGCGCGAGGCAAGCGGGATGAGCCGGCGCCTCCCGAACCAGCCACCTTTATCGTGACCACGGAAGCCGTTCCGAGCACATGACTGTTCCGCGGACGCTGGAGCTTTTGGGTTGAACGAACCGCCGCGTGAGTGATACCCAGATACTGCGACGCACAAGAGAGCACCCATGACCGATCTCCATTGGCTGCCGACGATCCCAGATTGGCGTCAACGCCTTCGGGCACTGCCCGCCGACCCGGAGATCGCCTGGGACAACGCAGTGGCGCTGGCGAATGCGCGGCTGAACTTCGTCCTGACCAACGCATTGGATGAAACCGTGCACCGGATGCTGCCCTCCGGTCCGGAGACGCTTCCGACGAAGAAAGTGCGGCTTGCTGTTCTGGGGTCCTCCACGCTGACCCACTTGATGCCTGGCATCCGAACCGCCGGCCTGCGCCGCGGCATCTGGATCGACACCTACGAAAACGACTACGGCCAGTACCTGCAGGAGCTGTCGGAATCGGACTCCCCGCTGCATGCGTTCAAGCCGACCGCCATCCTGATCGCGCTGGACGCCTACCACCTGACCGCTGGCATCACGGCGGGCATGGATGCCGACACCGCCGAGGCGGCGCTGACCGAGATGCAAGACCGGATCAAGGAAGTTTGGCGCCTCGCCCGCGACGCCTTCCGTTGCCCGATCGTCCAGCAGGCCGCGCTGCCGGTCCACCTGCCCGTCCTCGGCAACAACGAGCACCGTTTGCCCGGTTCCCGCGCCTGGTTCGTGACGCGGCTGAACGCGTCGATCCGAACCATGGCCGAGGCTGAGGGCGTCGATATCCTGGCGATCGACGACCGAGTGGCGCGCGATGGTATCGGCAAGTGGCATGATGCGGCGTTGTGGCATCGGTCCAAGCAGGAAGTGTCACCCACCGCCAGCCCGCTTTACGGCGATCTGGTCGGGCGCTGGCTGGCGGCGAAGCAGGGCCGGTCGTTCAAATGCCTGGTGCTGGACCTGGATAACACCGTGTGGGGCGGCGTGATCGGCGACGACGGCCTGGAGGGGATCGCGCTGGGCCAGGGCAGTCCGCTCGGTGAAGCCTACACCGCGTTCCAGGAATACGCCCGCGAACTGAGCCGGCGCGGCGTGATCCTGGCGGTGTGCTCCAAGAACGATGAGGCCAACGCGCTGGAGCCGTTCGAGAAACACCCCGACATGGTGCTGAAGCGCGGCGACATCTCCAGCTTCGTCGCCAACTGGTCGAACAAGGCCGACAACATCCGCGCCATCGCAGAGGAGCTGAATATCGGGCTCGATTCGCTGTGCTTCATCGACGACAACCCGTTCGAGCGGAACCTGGTGCGCCAGGAACTGCCGATGGTCGCGGTGCCGGAGGTGTCGGACGATCCGACGGGGTATCCGGTGGCGTTGGCCGATGCCGGGTATTTCGAAGGCCTGTCGGTGACCGATGAGGACCGCGAGCGGACGTCGCAATACCAGGGCAACAAGGCTCGGGATGCGCTGAAGGCCGCGGTGACCGACCTGCCGTCCTATCTGCGCGGGCTGGAGATGGAGCTGATCTGGAAGCGGTTCGACAAGATCGGGATGCAGCGGATCGTACAACTGATCAACAAGTCCAACCAGTTCAACCTGACGACGAAGCGCTACACGGATGAGGACATCATCGCGGTAATGGCCGACCCGGACGCGTTCGGGTTGCAGCTTCGGCTGACCGACCGGTTCGGCGACAACGGGATCATCGCCATCATCATCGGGCGGCTGCTGGAGAACAAAGACCTGTACGTCGATACCTGGCTGATGAGCTGCCGCGTCCTGGGGCGCCAGGTTGAACCGACGACACTGAACCTGATCGCACAGCAGGCGGCGAAGCTGGGGGCCCGGCGTATCGTGGGCGAATACATCCCGACCAAGAAGAACGGCATGGTCAAGGAACACTATGCCAGGCTGGGCTTTACGGTTATGGAAACCGACGCTGCGGGCGGCAACCGCAATATACTGGATCTGGCGGCGTTCACGCCGGCCGATACGTTCATTCATGTAGTCGAGGGCTGAGCTGATGGCGACGGATGCCGAAATCTACGGGGCGCTGACCGAGATCTTCCATGACGTGTTCATGCGCGACGATATCAAGCTGTCGCCCGAACTGACCGCCAAGGGCGTCCAAGGCTGGGATAGTTTCAAGCAAATCGAGATTATCATGGCGTGCGAAGAGAAGTGGGGGATCAAGTTCAATACCCGCGAGCTCGATGCACTGCGCTGCGTCGGTGACCTGGCGACGATGGTCGGGAAAAAGGTGAGCTAGAGCATGATCGCGCTGGGCGGCCGGCGTTTCGTTGGCGTCAGCCAAGCTGACGAAACGCGAGGGGAACGTCCGAAGCCGTAGCCGGGGGAATCGCACCCTGGCTCTTGGTTTCAGTGGCCGGTTGACTCCCCAGGTTCGCCGCGAGATGCGAATTCATTTGGTGGGCTGATATTAGTCTGGTCCCGCCGGACCGAGCGCGCGGGTGGCGTAGAATGGCGCCTCACGCTGTGCGATCCTGGAAGCGTACGCCTCGAAACAGCAGCCGAAAGGCGTGGTCGTTCTCCGCGTCAAACGCTTGCTGGCGGATGTGGCGAGGCCCGGGCAGGCTGAATGTGGGCATGCGCCCGGACTTCGCCAGGCCATGGCGGGTCGAAGGGCGGTTTAGGTCCGAGACCCCGGGGTGAGCAGTTCAGCAGGCAACCAGACGCGCATCACCTGCCATTCGCCCTTGCGCAGATCCATCTCCAGCCGGATCGGCTCCGACTGACCGCGCGCCTGGAGACTGACCAAAAAAGTCGTCGGGCTGTCGAAGAATGCCCAGTTCACGTGGACGTCGGCGCCACGTGGCCGCGGCGGCGGATTGGCGGGCACCGTGCTGGTGGCCGCGGCCAGCAGCGCCTGCGGCGTCACCGCCTTGTCGATGGAACTCGAGGTGATTCCGCGCATGAACGATGCACCGAACGGTGGCAGTTCGGCGCCGCTCTTCGCCGGCCCGGCATCATCCGCGCCGAGATCACACACGTCTTCCTTGATCCCCTCTCGCACAGCTGGCCAATCGACTAGCGATTCCAATGTCGTGGCATCCGCACCCTGAATGGCTGAACCCAGGCGATACAGCGTCACATAGGGAAAGGCGACATAGACGACACCCACACTCAGCACCGTCGCAAGCAGTGGCCACCTGGCACGCATCCGCACGCTCCATCGTAGTGAGGTCATTGATCGAAACATAGCAGCTTAACGCCGGACGTTGCAGTTCTTTCCCGCGTCCAGATAGCACCATGAGCCACAACTGGTTGATAAATCGTTAACTCCACCGTGAGCAAGGATGTTTATCCTATATTCCGGGGGTCGGTGATGCCGTCTTGACGGACCACAGATCACGGCCGCCACTATCAGCGGCCAAGAAACGCTCGTTGCACATAAGCGTCGGCCAGCAGATCCTTCCCGGTGCCGGCCAGCACGACTTCGCCCTTCTCCAGCACATAGCCCCGATGGGCGATGCGCAACGCCTGATGCAGGTTCTGCTCTACCAGCAGCACGCTGATACCGCTCCCGTTCACCGTCTGGATCAGCCGGAACAGCTCCTGCGTGACCGTCGGCATCAGCCCCAGCGAAGGCTCGTCCAGGATGATCAGCCGGGGTTCCGCCATCAGCCCGCGTGCGATCGCCAGCATCTGTTGCTCACCACCACTCATGGAGCCGGCCAGCTGGCCACGCCGCTCCGACAGGCGGGGAAACAGGCTGAACGCGTGCTGCACCAGCGCCGCGAGTTGCGACCGCGGCTTGACGTGGGCCCCGAGCTGAAGGTTTTCCATCACGGTCATCTGGGGGAAGACCAGCCGCCCTTCCGGGACCAGGGTGATCCCGCGGCGCACGACGACGTGGCTGGGTGACCCTGTCAGCGGCTGATCGGCAAATCGGATTGGGCCGCGCGGCGGCCGCAGCACGCCGGCGATCATCCCCACGGTGGTGGATTTTCCGGCCCCGTTGGTCCCCAGCAGGGCCACGATCTCACCCGGCTTGACTACCAGCGAAACATTCCGCACAGCGAGGGCGCCGTCATAGGCATAGGCGAGTTCGGACACCTCCAGCCCGTCCAGTGGCGGGGCAGCCATCAGGCGGCCGGCTGCTTGCGATAGGCGTAGTTCCGGTCGAGCCGTTCCATCAGATAGTCGCCATACCGCACGGGCGGAAAGTTCGGCTTGTTGTCGGGTCCGAGGCAGGTGGGCAAGGTCGCGACGATGCTGTCCATCGACATGTCGAAGAAATACGGACACGAATAGCGGTCGTTGCCGGAATAATTCTTGACCCGATGCGGCGTGGATTGCCAGCGTCCGCTGGTCCAGCGGGCGAGCATGTCGGCGACATTCACCACCCATGTGTCCGGGATCGGCTGCGCTTTCAGCCAGGTGCCGTCGCGCCTGCGTACTTCCAGCCCGCCACAGGTATCCTGCGCCAGGATGGTGATAAATCCATAGTCGGTGTGCGGCGCCGACCCAAATGCGTCATCCGGCGAATCGGGTGCCTGCGGTGGATAGTGCAGCAACCGCAGAAACGTTGTGGGTTGCTGGAAGAACGGTGCGAACCAATCCCGCGGCAGGTCCAGCGCCAAGGCGAGCGCGGGCAGCAGGCGCAGGCAGAAGCCGTGCATCGCCTGTTCATACGCGTTGACCGCGGTTCGGAAACCGGGCAGGTCGGGCCACTGGTTCGGCCCGTCGAGCGGACGTCCGTAGCGTGGGTCGTCCGCCGCGACTTCGTGCATCAGCATGAAGGATTCGCTGTCGTTCGGACGGGTGACCCGAGCGACGGTGGAGGTCCCGATGATCGAGGTCTTGGGCGCCATGTAGCCACGATGGAAGCGGTTCATGGCGAGCGCGTTCTTTGCCTGGTTCGGCAGTGCATGAAAGCGGCGCGAGGCGTCGAACACGCCTTCCACAAGTGCGGGATCCACGCCGATGCCGCTGAAGTAGCAGAAGCCGGTTTCGGTGAATGCCGCGTCGAGTAGACGAGCGAGCTCGTCCTCGCTGGCACCGGCGAAGTCAATCACGGGCAGGTCCAGGTTGCTCGCCGTCAGGTCGCCTGTCATGTCGGTCAACGCATTCTTTCGCTGGACCTCAACCGGGTCACCAACGTCGCGGGAGCAGTACTCCGGATAGGCGATGATGTCGACAGTGGTTTTTCCGGCGGCGGTCTGCCTTAGAACAGTGCGTCACCGCCGTTGACGTGGAGGATCTGACCGGTAACGAAACCAGCGCCCGCGAGATAGGTGCAAGCCGCGGCAATCTCATCCACATGGCCGACGCGCCGCACCGGAATTTCGAGCACCCGATCGCCGTAGCCGTCGCGGAATTGGGGGTACTGCGTCCAATCCCGGGTCGTATCGATGATGCCCGGTGCGACGGTGTTGGCCGTTATGCCGAACGGTCCGAACTCCACCGCGATCGCCTTCGACAACGCGAACATTCCGGCCTTGCAGGTTACGTTGTGCGCCCGGTTGGGGATGACGGCGAAACCGTCGCGGCCGGAGATGTGGATGATGCGGCCCCAGCCGCGCTGTTGCATCAGCGGCAGCGCCGACCGAGCCAGATAGAATGACGCGCTGAGGTTCGAGTTCAGGATGCGCTGCCATTCCTCGATGGATATGTCGAGGAATTTGGTGTGCAGCCGGGTCGACACGTTTGATACCACGATGTCGACGCTGCCGAACGTGTCGGCCGCTTGGTCCACCATCGTTTGCACCGCTTCGGGATCGCCCACATCGGCAAGCACCGCCAGCGCTCGGACACCCAGGCCGCGGGCCTCCTCCGCGACGGCCTTGATCGCGGCCTGGTTGCGGTGGCCGTTGATGACCACGTTGGCGCCGTCCCTGGCGAACGCCAGCGCGATGGCGCGGCCTATGTTCTGTCCGGAACCGGTGACCAGCGCTGTTCGGCCTTCAAACGGGCGAGGAGAGGTGGCATCGGACATCGTTTCGAACCTCCGCGTTTATTGTTTCGCTCGGGCGCCGTTTTATCCACGGGTTCGGCGTCCCGAGTTATCAGGGTGGCGCTGAATGCCGGGGTTGTAAACGTTCCGCTCGATGGTCACGCTGCTGGATTCGTTGTTGCCCCGGTCCGAGGAGTAGCGGGCATCTATCGCCGCGCGTGCTGGAACGGGTGACCTGGAGTTCGCTCTGTCGGATTCGTACATTGCCCGGGGCTGATTGGGAATGTTGCGGAGACGGGCGCTTGGTTTTCGGCGGGCAAGCAAACAAGCAAGTGAGTAAGCAGGCTCAACACGGAGGACACGAAGAACCACGGAGACTCACGGAGAAGGTAGAATGGCGCTTCGCGCGATCCAATCTTGGGCTCGGTGTGCCATGAAACAGAAGCCAAGGGGCGTCGTCAGGTCGACGTGCACGTGACAACGCCAACTATGCGGTAGGGACGTCGCCGAACCACCAGGGGGAGGTGGGCGTGCCGTTTCCGGTCACCGTGAAACCGCGCTAAACCCCAAGCACTGCCTCGGCTTCTCGCACGACATCGCGCAGCGCGCCGTCGGTGAACGGCGATACCAGGCCGGCGGATCGGACCAGGTCCTGGAACGACGCCGATCCACCCCGAGCGCAAAGCCCGACATAGGCCTCCATCGCGGCCGAATAGTCCTGCCGCGACTTCACCCAGAACTGCATCGCGCAGCATTGCGCCAGCGTGTAGTCGATGTAGTAAAACGGCGATCCGTATATATGCGGTTTTGCCTGCCAGCGCCCGCCCTTGGTGAGATAGTCCAGGTCGCCATAATCGGTCCACGGCATGTAAAGCTTCTCCAGCCGTGACCACATCGCGTGGCGATCGGCGGGTGACGCTTCCGGATTGGCGAAAACCTCGTGCTGGAAGTGGTCGACGCAGACCCCGTATGGCAGGAACGCCAGTGCTCCGATCAGGTGCATGCGGCGGAAGCGGTCGGCGGACGCCTGACCCACCAGTTGGCCGATCCCTGGATACGACAGGAACTCCAGCCCCATCGAGTTGATCTCGGCCGCCTCCATCGTCGGCCAGAGGTAATCCACGCCGGGCAGTTCGCGGCTTTCCCAGTTCTGGAAGGCGTGGCCCATTTCGTGGGTGAAGACGCCGATGTCGTGATGGGTGCCGTTGAAGTTGGCGAAAATGAACGGCACGCCCGCGGTGGGGAACGACGTGCAGAAGCCGCCGCCCGCTTTGCCGGGCCGGTTCTTCAGATCCATGAAGCCGCCCTGGCTCATCAGCCGGTAGAACGCTGCCAGCCTGGGGTCCATCCCGTCGAACATCGCCTGCGCCGCGGCCACCAGCACGTCGTGGTCGCCAGCCGGCTTGGGGTTGCCGGCGGGATCGATCAGCGCCTCATCCCAGAAATGCAGCCGGTCCCAGCCGTTCTCGGCGCGACGGGCTTGCAGCAGGCGGCCTACCAGGGGAACGACATGGCAGGCGACCTGATCGCGATACCGAACGACATCTTCGGGTCCATAATCCACCCGCCGCAGCCGCCGATACGCCAGCGTCGTGTAGCTCTCGAGGCCCAGTTTCAGGGCCATGCGGTGGCGCAGCTTCACAAGCTGGTCGTACAGGTCGTCCAGCGCCTGGGCATTCGCGGCGAAAAATCCCCATCGCACGCGTTCGGCTTCATGCCGTATCGACCGATCCGGGTGCTCCGCATACGGCCCCAGGCCGGCCAGGTTCACCGTCTGTCCGGCGATCTGCAGCTTGGCGGAGGCCAGCAACTCCGTGTAGCGGGCGGACAGCTGCGATTCCTCCTCCAGATCCGGCTTGATCGCGGGGTCGAAGGTGGTCACGTCGGTAGCCCACAAGGCCAGCGCATGCGAACCGACCGCGGCGGCGATGCCGGTTCGGTCCGGATCGGCCAGCAGGCGTCGTTTCAAGGCGATTTCGAGGTCAGCCGCCTCCGGGGACAGCGCGTCGGCGTAGTCGCGATCCGCCCGAGCGGTCGGGTCGGTGGTGTCCTGGGCGAACCGCAGATGCACCAGTGCCGACCAGGTGTCGTACTGCCGCCGCAACCTGTCCCACTCGGCCAGGGCGGTGGCACGCTGCCCGCTGTCCAGCGCCGCACCGATCGCGGCATAGGACTGCACCAAACCGGCCTTGGTCGGCTTCGGTTCGGCGATGTCTGCGAAGCGCGGCGCGTCAGTCACCGGCCGCCTCCGGGATGACGGCGGACGCCACCAGGGTGCCGCTTTTGCCCGCTTTCCGTTCCATATTCAGCCGCCGCTCATGGAAGGACGCGACGGATATCCGGTGTGCGATCGACACCAGCGTCGCATTGGGAAGTCGCTGTTTCAGCATCTGGTACAACTCCGTCTCGGCTTCCGGATCGACGCTGGCAGTGGCCTCGTCCAGGAAAATCCAATCGGGTTTCGCGAGCAAAGCCCTGGCAAAACCCAGGCGCTGCTGCTCGCCCATCGACAACCGCTGTGGCCAGTTGTCGTCGTGATCCAGCCGATCGCAAAGCTGCGGCAGCCCGACGTCACGCAACACCTGGACCATCTCTTCCTGGCTGAACGCGTCCACCGGGTTGGGATAGGTGATCACATGCCGCAGCGTGCCCAGCGGCACGTAGGGGCGTTGCGGCAAAAAGAACGAACGCGGCGGAATTTGTACCTGCCCGGAACCGAACGGCCAAATGCCGGCCAGCACGCGGAACAGCGTCGTCTTGCCGGACCCGGACCGCCCGGTCATGACGATCGAATGACCCGGCGTCAGCATCAGGTCCACCCCGTCCAGCAGCTTCGTCCCGTCCGGCAGGCTCATCGTTACGTCGTTCAGGCGCAGGTTGCCGTCTGCCGAGGCCGTGGGCTCGAAACCGCCATTCGTCTCCTCCCGCGCCTTGACGATGGCTCGGTGGAAGGTCGCCAGACGCTCAACGATCGCGCGCCATTGCGCGAGTGAGGCATAAGACGCGACGAACCATGACATCGATCCCTGCACCTGTCCGAACGATCCGGCGGTCTGCATCAGGCCGCCAAGCTGCATCGAACCGGCAAAGTAGCGAGGCGCAGCGACGACGATCGGAAAGATACCGGCGACCTGGTCGTAGCCGCTGGTCAACGAGTTCAGCAGCTTGGTCCGCGTCATGATCTGCCGCCAGTTGGCGATCACCGCGCCGAAGCGCTCCCGCAGGGTGACCGCTTCTTCCTCCTCGCCACGGTAGAGCGCGATGTTTTCCATGTTCTCGCGGATGCGTACCAGGGCGTAGCGGAAATCCGCCTCCACCCGCTGTTGCTTGAAACTCAGCAGGGCCAGCGGCCGGCCCACCAGATGCGTCAGCCAGGTGCCCAGCGCGGCGTACGCCAAAGCGACCCAGACCATGTAGCCGGGGATCGGGATGCCGAACAGCTCGATGGAGCCGGACAGGCCCCACAGGATGCTGACGAAACTGAACATGGAGACAAGATTGGACAGCAGGCCAAGACTGAGGGTGAGCGTGGTGTCGGTGAAATCGCGCAGGTCCTCGGCGATACGCTGGTCGGGGTTGTCGGTGCCGATCGCCGCTCGGTCGACGGTCAGGCTGATGTGGTAGTACGCCCGATCCGCCAGCCATTCGTTCAGGAACTTGCGGGTCATCCAGTTGCGCCAGCGGATCTGCAGCAGCTGGTTGACGTAGACCGAGTAGACGAAGAGCATGATGAAGACGACGGCGACCTCACAGAAGCCCGGCATCAGCCCGCTGGGTGTGCTGCGATAGAAGAAGAGCAGTTCCAGGAACGCCTTCCAGTCCTTGTCCTGCAGGGCATTGTAGAACTCCCGCCGCCAGAAGCTGAGGACGACGTTCAGGCCGACCAGCGTCAGGTTCATGGCGATGATCGCCACCAGCAGGCCGCGGGCGGACCAGCGCTCCTCCGAGGTGAAGAAGTACGGCCGGGTGAGCTGCCAGGCGTCTTTCAGGAAAGGGCCAATACCACGCATGAACGGGTTATCTCTCGCTGGATTGGGGGAGTTTCGACCGGAGCAAGCCGAACCAGGTTTCGACCCGCTTGCGGTTCACGCCGAAGTCGGATCTGCCGTAGACGCTGCGGGAATACACGATCAGGCTGCTGCTGTCCGGGCCTTCTTCGTTTACCTGCACCATGATCAGGTCGGGGAAATTGAACACCGCTGAACGCGCGACATAATGGACCTGGCGCTCGGCGGGGTAGAGCGCTGCCTGGTAGGTGCGTGGCTGGGTGGCGGCGACGTCCTGGATCGACGCGAACAATTGGTCCCGCGAAACCTTGTATCGTGGGGTTACGATGTCCGGGGGCGGGGTAAACCCAAGCGGCGCGGCCAGCGCGGTGTTCGGGGTGTCGGGGCGGACGAGATGGGCGACGTCCATCACTGGCGGAGTCGGCAAGCCGGCCGCTGCCGGAAAACCACAGGCGGGTAGGATCAGGCCGATCAGCCAGGCAACCGGGTTCATTCGGAATAAGCCAACGTCATCCTGCCCCTGATGCCCCGAAATCCGGAATGCGGCAAGTCAATTGAGATTAATGTCCGGCCGTGCCAGGGTTCGGCCGGCCAGGTTGGCCGTGCCGAGGTTCGGCCGTGCCAGGGTTCGGCCGTGCCGGGTTGGTCGAGGGGAAAACGCATGCAAGGCAACTCGATCCAGATACGTCCCGTCGGCGGCGCGGTCGGTGCCGAAATGACCGGTGTCGACCTGTCGGAACCACTGCCGGTCCAGGCCCGCGATACGATCAGGAAGGCCCTGGCCGACCGGGGCGTGGTGTTCTTTCGCGATCAGTCGCTGACGCCGGAGCAGCATATCGGCCTGGCGCGCCAGTTCGGCGAGATCAACGTCAATCGCTTCTTCGCCCAGGCCGATGGCTATCCGGAGATCGCGTTGGTGGCGAAGGAGCCGCAACACACGAAGAACATCGGCGGCGGGTGGCATACCGACCACAGCTACGACCAGTCGCCGGCGCTGGGATCGATCTTGTATGCGCGGCAGGTGCCTCCGATTGGCGGGGACACGCTGTTTTCCAGCATGTATGCCGCCTATGACGCGCTGTCGGACGGCTTGAAGCAAACCCTGGGCGGGTTACGCGCGGTGCACTCCAGCCGGCACGTGTTCGGCGTGGTGCGCGACGATCGTTTCCGCAATGCGGAGGCGGCGGTTCAGGATGCGGTGCATCCGGTGGTGATCACCCATCCCGACAGTGGGCAGAAGGCGCTGTACGTGAACCCCGGTTTCACCGTGCGCTTCGACGGCTGGACCGACGACGAGTCCAAGCCGCTGCTGGAGTTCCTGTACAGCCATGCCGCCCGGCCGGAGTTCACCTGCCGGTTCGTGTGGCGGAACGGGTCGGTGGCGTTCTGGGATAATCGGTCGACCTGGCACTACGCGGTGAACGATTACCAGGGGGAACGGCGGCTGATGCACCGGATCACGATCGAAGGGTGTGAACTGGGGGGTTAGGCGGCAGGGACCGTTGGCGTTATGGTCATGGCTAGGCTTCCCACCAGAGGAGACAGGTTGTCCCCAGGTGGACGCGATACAATATCAGGGGGCAGGGTCGTTCAGGCCTGATATCCATTGAAGCGGTTGCCTGCCCCAGCACTGAGGCTCCCATGACCGATTGGTCCGCTTGTCCCGACGTCGAACGCATCCCGGGCAAAGTCTCCGGCGCATGGCTGGTCAAGAACACGCGCCTTCCGGTAGACGCGATTCTGATCCACGCGGACGAGTTCACTCCTGAGGAAATCGCGACCGAGATATTTGAGGGGGTTACGCCAGAGACCGTTCGACGGGTCATTGCCTTCGCAAGGCGCCGTGCCCCGACTCCTGTTTGATGCCAATATACCAAGGGGACTACAGGAGGTTCTCAGCGATCACGAGGTCTTCACGGCTTTCCAGATGCGCTGGGGCTCGCTTGTAAACGGCGACCTGCTGGCAGTCGCGGAGGCAGCCGGCTTCGACGCGATGATCACCGGCGATAAAAACCTTGCTCATCAGCAGAACCTTGCTGGTCGCAGGCTGGCGATCATCGTGCTCAGCACGAACCACTGGCCGACGATTCGTGCCCAGCAAGCGCTTGTCGTGGACGCGGCGAAATCGATCAGCCCAGGCAGTCACACGGAAGTGGTCTTGAAGTCCCCCGCCCTACGGCGCCGACCGTTTAACCCGTAGACCGGTGGGACCAAGGAAAAGTCTGTCCGTGAAAGCCGCCGCACGTGGATGCAGAACGCAGTCACTCACCCATGAAATCGTCGGTATATTCCCCGCGCGATACCTTCACCGCGATGCCATCCTCGGCCGAGCACGCGAGGTCCTCGGACCCAGCGACGCGGCCCGCGTCCGCCAGATCATCCAGCCGGTCGGCGAACACCGCCGCCATGTCCTGTGGCACGCGCC